>JBAYVM010000313.1:0-4193 GCA_041674645.1 Victivallaceae bacterium
GACAGAGTGAAACAAGCGGAGCGCTTCCTGTCGCCGCAAGCGCCCAAGGAGGCAGTTAAAATCCTACTTGAAGGCCGCTCACTTAGAGATTTGTCCACCTCGGAACTTTCCCTGCTTTGCAAGGCATACAATGAAATCGGCGACTCATCTAATCAATTATCCGCAGCCGAGACACTCTGGCAAAAGTCACCTGGCAACGTGGATGCCGTTAGCTGGATGAAGAACTCTCTTCATAACGCACTGATGTGGTCTGGAGACACTACTAAGATAATCGCGTTCGCCGATCTTTGCCTTCGGGAGCGGTATGGCGATGCCATGGAGATGACCGTATTCAAAGCCGAAGGCACTGCCATGAATAAGGCCCATCTCGAAGAAAATGTTCGCAAAGCCAGAACCGTAGAATTGCTTGTCCATGCGTATGCCGCAGTTGATAAGGCGCCTACAAGCGTACATGGCTTTGCTACGATGTACTACGACATCGACTTCGTTTTGCAACCGGGTTCCGTCCTCGGGAAACTGTTTACTGCTACAGAAAAAGAAAAGATTAGAGCAACAATCCGCTCCAACAAGACACCGGAGGCAACGCGTTAAAGCGCACTCCTCAGTGTCGGCGTTAAAATGAATTATTGCAAGCGAAAATCTACTCACGAAAAAATCTTTGGTGGCGGTTGAAAAAGCGGCAAATGGCGGTAATGATAAATAACCGGGTTGTAATGCTGGAATCAAGGGTTTAAAACGGGAGTAATGTAAATTATGGAATCCTCGACTGAAAAATACCGGGTAATGATTGTTGATGACACCGTGGAAAATCTCAATCTTTTGCAGGCGGTGTTGACCAGAAACGGTTATTTGACGGCGGTATTTCCCCGGGCAGAACTTGCCTTGCAGGCGCTGGAAAATAATCTGCCGGACTTGATTCTGCTGGACATCAATATGCCGGGCATGAGCGGTTTGGAGTTATGCCAAAAACTGAAAGCTGAAGACAAATACAAAGAAATTCCGGTTATCTTCCTCAGCGCCATGACGGAAATCAGCGATAAAGTTGAAGCCTTCCATAGCGGCGGCATAGATTACATTACCAAGCCGTTCAATTTTGATGAAGTGCTGATTCGAGTTCAGACGCATATAAAAGTCAGACGCCAGCAACAGGAACTTGAACGGCAGTATCAACTTTTGAAAGAGATTGAGCGGAAGCTTGAAGCTGGCACGCTGGAACTTCAGGCAACCAATCGTGCGTTGAATCTGTCACTTGATGCTTTAAAGCGGGACGAAGAGGCGGGACGGATTGTTCAATTTAAGCTGTTGCCGGAAACTCCTGCGGTCTTGTCCGGTTTGAAATTGAGTCATTTTCTAGCGCCGTCAATGTATATGAGCGGAGATTTTGTGGATTATTTCGAGCTTGACGACGAGCATACGATTTTCTATATTGCCGACGTTTCCGGCCATGGTTCGGCGTCTGCATTCATTACTTTTCTGTTGAAAAGTTTTATCACCGATTCCAAAGACAATTATTTCAAGAACAACGACCGGGCGATTATTGATCCGGCGGAAATGTTGTCCAGACTCAATAAAAATCTGATTGATGTGAAGCTTGGCATGTTTATCGCCATGTTTTACGGCGTTTTCAAGAAGACTGAAAACGTGATGATATTTGCAAACGGCGGGCAGTTTCCGTTTCCGTTATTTTATGACGGACATAAAACGGAAGCGATTGTTCAGAAGTCATCTCCAGTTGGACTTTTTGAATGTTCACAGTACGCCAACATGGAAATGCCTGTGCCGGAAGGTTTTATGCTGACACTGTTCAGTGACGGCATTCTGGAAACGCTGCCGACCAGCGATGTCGCTGAACAGTTGAAGATACTGGAGGCTATTACGAGCGAATGCGGGCATAATCTTGACCATCTGATTAAATGTTTCAAGCTGGACGGCCAGTTGACATTGCAGGACGATATTGCGATTTTGACGATACAGCGGGAGAAATGCCATGCGTGACGGGAATGTTTTTTATGCAAAATCTGGAACCTGTTATTTTATTAAACTGACCGGGAATGTCCGTTTCTCCATCAGCCGGGAATTCGACGGTTTTATTGTCAATGAATTGTTCAAAGATAAAGACTTTGATAATATTATGATTGACCTGACGGAAGCGGAATACCTCGACAGCACCACCCTCGGTCTGCTGGCCAAAATCGCCAACCTGATGCGTTCCCGTTGTAACCGCAAAGTAACTATTCTGTCGGATAATCCGAATATCAATTTTTTACTGGACAATATCGGTTTCGGCGACGTGTTTATTATTGTTGAAGATTCCAACCTGGCAACAGAACCGTTAAAGAAAATTTCAGACCGGCAAAGCAGCGGCGAACTGGAACAGGCGAAAGTCATTCTCGAAGCCCACCGGTTGCTCATGAACATGAATGAAAAGAATCACAATGTTTTTAAAAGCCTTGTTGATACTCTGCAAAAAGAAGTATCTCAGATTGCCGGAAAGACCGTCAACGGATAGAAAAATATAATGAAAGGAATTTTACATTGCAAAGCAAATTTGACCAGATTGCCACATCGTGGGATCAGAATGAGGAACGAGCTCAACTGCACAAAAAAATCGGCGAAGCGTTAGTTGCTGCCGTACCGGTGAGTCGCGATATGCGAGCCTTGGATTTTGGTTGCGGCACCGGGGCAATGGCGTTTATGTTAGCCGGTAAACTTGGACGGATTGACGCGATTGACACGTCCGCCGGAATGATTGGCGAACTCAACCGTAAATTGACCGGCGCAAATGCTCCGGATAATATTTTTCCGCTGAATGCTGAACTAAAAGCGGATTCTTTTCCGGCGGGTGAATTGGACCTGATTTACACTGTTCTGGCGTTGCATCACATTGAAGATGTTGAAAGCCTGATACACATATTCGCCCGGCTGCTCAAGCCCGGCAAACACCTGGCGCTGATTGACCTTGACCAGGAAGACGGCACGTTTCATAGTGACACAACCGGAGTTCATCACTTTGGCTTTGACCATAAAACCATGACGGAAATGTTGCAGCAAAACGGTTTTTCCAACATTAAAATCTCTTTCCCCGCCGCGCGTCGCCGGGAAAATCCTGACGGAACGGTACGCGAGTATCCGATATTTCTGATTACCGCAGTAAAAAAGTCGTCGTCATGATTTGGCTTACGGTTTAACTTCGACTTTTTCGGCGTAATTGGATTTGGCGCTGCCGGTGTGCTGTTGAGTGTTTTTAATAAATTTTACCCAGGCAAAATAAGCGCCGTAGGCAAGAGCTCCGACTGCGGCCAGAATCAGGATGAATTTAATAAACTGGGCAACCGCAAGTAAAAACAGTTTGAATCCTCTGGCCATCTTTGTTCCTCCGGATATATGCGCCTGATTCGCCAACAGCGCATTTTAGTTAAAATTACAACTTCTTAATATTATATCTGATAACCGTTGAAAAGGCAAAAAAATCAGCAGTGAGTCCTGGCCTGGATTTGGACTGCACGGTATGACGCTGTATTGTTTTACCATTGAAACAAAATCATTATTCAGGATTTGAAATATGGACGAAAAAGATTTTTTATATCTTGCCGGTGAAGCGGGAATTGATGTCGGGCGGGTGCGCAAAGTTTGCGAATTGTTTGATTCCGGGGCAACAGTTCCGTTTGTGGCGCGTTACCGGAAAGAAGCGACTGGCGGACTGGATGAAGTTGTGCTTATCAAACTCCGCGACGGGATGGAAAATCTGCGAAAATTGCATCAACGCCGGGAAAATATTCTGGATTCGCTGCGCGAACGCGAACTGTTGACAACTGAACTTGAGAGCAAAATCAATGCGGTTTATACACTGACTGAGCTGGAAGATTTGTATTTGCCATTCAAACAAAAGCGTAAAACCCGCGCTTCCGTCGCCCGCGAAAAAGGATTGGAACCATTGGCAAAATTGCTTATGGCGCAACCAGGCGGATATATTGACTTGAAGAAGTTCATCAATGCCGGCAAAGGCGTTGCCAGCGCCGAAGAAGCGCTCAAAGGCGCGATGGATATTATTGCCGAAGACATCAGTGAAAATATCGATATTCGCCGCGAACTGCGGGAATTGTTCCGTCAACGGGCGACATTTGCTTCAAAAGTGGTAAAGTCCAAAGCCGAAGAGGGCGCGATATTCCGGGATTATTTTGAATATGGCGAGC
>JBAYVM010000314.1:0-4190 GCA_041674645.1 Victivallaceae bacterium
ACAGATCAGGTATTCGCACCGCTACGGACAAATACTCACAGAAACAAATCCTATCCAGCGAAAAATAATGGAGGCATTCGGCGTTAAGATAACGACATAGTTACATTATCTCGGGAATTCAGGAATTAAACGCGGAAGCCCGTTCTAATTTATGGAGGCAGAACCGCAAGATTAAGCCTCTATATTTTTGTTGGGCGGTGTTTCCGGTCTTGTGTAATTTGCTATTTCATAGTCGTCTACGCAAAAAATTGCACATGCTCAAAGTTTGAGCCGCCGACTGTTAAAATTCAGCGAATGCAAGAAAAAATCAGGTTGTTGCCAGCGTTACCCATCCGTCATAAGCTCCGTTTTTCATCTTCCATTCTCCAACGACATCGGAATTAGTACTGCATAAGAGAATATCGCTGGTGCCGTTACCCTGGAAACTGCCAGTGGCTGGAGCCTGCCAGCTGTTGAGATCAATACTGCCAATGCCAGTCCAGCTTGCCATTTGTGCCTGTTTATTCATCAGCCAGCCGCCCAGATAATTTCCGTCATTATTGTGCTGGAGCAGAATGTCGGAAATGCCGTCGCCGTTGATATCGCCGATGGTGGGGATGCTCCATTGGTTGAAATCAATGTTGCCGATGTTTGACCAGGAGGAAAACTCGCCATTATTGAGCATCCAGGCTCCTGTAATCTGGTTTGTTTTATTAGCCAGTAGCACATCGCTGGTTTTGTCGCCGTTGAAATCTCCAATCCCGGCAATAGTCCATTGCGACGGATTAAGATTGCCGATACTTGACCAGGAGGAAAAGGTTCCGTCTTTAATCAACCAAGCCCCGATTTGCCCACTGTTATTGGAGACGAGGATGTCGCTGGTTCCGTCGCCGTTAAAATCACCGACTCCGGCGAAGTTCCAGGTCGTACGATCGAGACTGTAGATGCTTGACCAGGAGGAAACCGCCCCGTCTTTCATCAACCAGGTTCCCATGCTTTTGTATTCCTTGTTGAATATCAGGATATCCGAGGTCCCGTCACCGTTGAAATCACCGGCGCCGAGCACCTGCCAGGCTGATGGATCTAGCGCGCTGACGTTAGTCCAGTTGCCGCTGCTTTTGGCTCCAACCCAGGCGACCGAACGCTGCTCCTGCTGCCAGCGCAATACTTCATCTACTTTGTCGCCATTAAAGTCTCCGGTAAAGAATTTTGTGACTCCGCTATCTGTGAAGCCGCCTAAAAGGTTGTTCGGGGTATTTGACTTAACCAAAGTATCATAGGAGAGGATTCCTTTTGCCGCTGCCAGATTCGCAATCCCGCCACTGCTTTCGGCGGCTCCATTCTCCATGCCGGTGGAATTCCCGGTGATGATGGAATCATTGATGTTTAAGCTGTCAATTACATATATGCCACCGCCGTTCCCACCAGATGACTGATTGTTGCTTACCACGGTATTGGACAAAGTCAAAGAGCCTTTGCTGTAGATGCCGCCGCCTGCGTTTTGGGCTCCACAATTTGTGACGGTTACATTAGTAAGGCTGAGAATGCCGCTATTGAAAATTGCACCGCCTTTGTCGGTGGAAAATCCGTCGGTCAAGGTTAAGTTGCTAATCGAGATTTCGAAATCGCGGTCTTTGCCGTTGCCTCCATTGGCAATGGAAAAGATTTGACTGCCGACAGTCGCGCTGCCGCCGTACCAACCGCCGGAGATGGAGATATTGCCTGCTCCCAGCCCGTCGATGATGCAGGTGTCGGAGATATTGATTGCCCCCGTGGTCAACGTAATTGTTTGTCCGGTGAGTTTGGAATCGAAAAAGATAGTGTCTTTACCTTTATTATTGTTGGCCTGTTCAATGGCACGCCGTAACGAGCCGACGCCGTAGTCGGCGGTCGTGGTGACGTAGTACTTGGCGTAGCTCGCCATGACCGGAGCGATATCGATAGTTGCCGATTCCAATTGTCCTTGATCAGCGATTGAATCCAAGGTGTACCAGTCATCTGAAGTTCCGCCCCATCCGAGATTTACATGAAATAATTGGGTGGAGCTGTCATATCCGTCAATAACCACCGCGTGTCCTGATGTGGCAGCAAAAATCGGCCTGCCCTGGGCGATATTATCGGCAAAAACTTCAATCGTCGATTGTGTTATCTTTCTCTGCGCATCACGTAGAATATAGGCGTCTCCGGCGCTGGCATAGCCGCATTTCTTTTTTAGTGCAGGAGCTACCTTGTTGGCGTATGCGCCTGATTCAACGGAAGAATATTCCATTTTGGTCATAATGCCGGCGGCAAAAGACATGGCCGCTTTTTCTTCATTGGAAAAATTATATTTGAGATTGGACAGATAACCGTTCAATGTGGTAAAATTTGGAAAGCTGAGGGTGGCGGCGTCCTGATCGATGCTGATGGTTCTGGTTTTACTGTCTTTTGGAGTATTTTCGGAAACATATTCATCGGCGGCGGAAAAGGAAATCGCCGTAGAGTGTTTCCAGAAATACAATATCTGGGCGGTTGCAGTTGCCGTACATCCGACGACGCAGCGTTCTTTGGAAATCGGATCAATCGGGCAGTAAATATTATAAGGATATGACTGATCCCATGTTGCAAAGTTGATGAGATGGCTGGGAACACTGGCAGTGACATAACCGGAACTTTGTATGCGAGTATCGGTAGCGCTGATTTGCATATCCGACTCGGTCTGGGTGGATACTTCCCCGGAAGTATTTACCTTTGTGTCGCTGGAAACATTCTCCTGCAGGGCGCCAAATGATACAATGTTGCTGTTGAACGCTTCGGACAAAGTAATATTCAAGGTAGCACAATCACCCTGAATTTCCGCCATAGAAAAACTACTGTAATTCGCCTGAACCGTTTTCATGATTGTTCCTCAGTAATATTTGATTAAGATATTACGGATATTATAACTGATTATCTCTGATTATGCAATTCATGTCAGATCAGAAGCCCAAAGATTTCAGCCATAAATTTCGCTAATGAACACGAAAAAAACGGTGGTTGCTCAGGGAAAACATGAAAGCAATGAAAGATTTTGCGGTAAGTTTTTATTTTTTCATTACAAGTGTGCCGGGCGCGAAGCCATATTTTAAACGAAAAGAGGAACAGCTTTTTAAGGCTGTTCCCCGTGATATTTCTGTTCAGGCAGATCAGTTGCTGCCGGGAACTTTGAGAATGCCGCCGGTGTCGGCGCTGGTGGCGGCGCTGGCGTAACGCGCCAGCCAGCCGGTTTTGATCTTGGGTTCGCGCGGCTTCCAGGCTTTGCGGCGTTCTGCAAGGGTTTCAGGAGAAACTTCGAGTTCGATCTTCCGTTGCGGAATATCAATGCTGATCATGTCGCCTTCTTCGACTAAACCGATAATGCCGCCGGCCGCCGCTTCCGGGCTGACGTGTCCGATACAGGCGCCGCGAGTGCCGCCGCTGAATCTGCCGTCAGTAATCAGCGCAACTTTTTCTCCGAGTCCGCGTCCCATGATGTAACTGGTTGGAGCCAGCATTTCCTGCATTCCAGGACCGCCTTTCGGGCCTTCGTAACGGATAATCGCCACATCCCCGGCTTTTACTTTTCCGGCGAGAATACCTTCACAGGCTTCTTCCTGGCTGTCAAAAATAACTGCCGGACCGCGATGCACCAGCATGGACGGAGCCACGCCGGCGGTTTTTACGACCGAGCCGTTTTCCGCGAGATTGCCGAAAAGAATTGCCAGACCGCCTTCTTTGCTGTAGGCATTAGCCTGTTGACGAATAACTGTGCCGTCTGGTTCTGAGGCTTCGGCGATTTGTTGACCGAGAGTTTTTCCGGAAACGCAAAGTGCGGAAGTATCAATCAATCCGGGAATTTTGGCGGTTTCTTTAATGATGGTCATAATGCCGCCAGCTTTGCCGACATCTTCCATGTGATATTGACTGGAAGGTGAAACTTTGCAGATATTCGGGGTTTTGCGGCTGATTTCATCCAGTTTTTTCAGATTCAATTTTACTCCGGCCTCGTTAGCGACGGCTAAAGTATGCAACACGGTATTGGTGCTGCCGCCCATTGCCATATCCAGTGCCAGCGCATTGTGGAATGCGGTTTCTGTCGCAAAATCTTTTGCCAGCGGCGCGCCTTGCTTCGCCATTTCAACGATGCGTTTTGCGGCAGTTTTCCACAGTCCGACGCGTTCTTTTGATTGCGCAAGAATGGTGCCGTTGCCGGG
>JBAYVM010000315.1:0-4189 GCA_041674645.1 Victivallaceae bacterium
ATAGTTACTTTTGGTAAAATGTAACTATGTTTTTGGCGAAAATCAAGCCGGGATTTTAAAATAATCGATTAATTCTCAAAGAGTTACGAAAAGTCCTAGTTACACATTAACGGGAATTGAGGTAGTAATGTTGCAGGATTTTAATCTAAAGAAGGTTTAATCACCAGATACTCTGCGTCGCAGAGGCTAAACAAATTTTTGGCCAGACCGAAGGACGTGGGAGTTCGGGCGTAACTATCCCGGATGCTTGCATCGGGAATAGCCTGAACAGCAGAAAATTTTATTGTTCAATGCAACTCCGTCCGTATATCACCCGTCTATCCGAGTTCGGGTTTGGCGGAACGGGCCATGAGTTCTTTTATGGCGAGTTTCGGGTTTTTATTCTGATAAAGAATGGCGTAAATCTGGTTGATAATCGGCGTGTCAACGCTGTGTTTCTCTGCGAGCGACCAGGCGCTGAGTGTGGTTTTGACGCCTTCGGCGACGACCATGCCCATGGCGGCAAGAATGTCTTCAATATTTTTACCGCGTCCGAGCTCTTCGCCGACATGACGGTTGCGACTGTGTCCGCTGCAACAGGTAACAATCAAGTCGCCAATGCCGCTGAGTCCGGAAAACGTTACCGGTTCGCCGCCGAGCGCGGCGCCGAGGCGTCCCATTTCCGCGATGCCGCGCGTCATCATGGCGGCTTTCGGATTGTCGCCGAGTTTCATGCCGTCGATAATGCCGGCGGCGATGGCCATTACGTTTTTCAGCGCTCCGCCGAGTTCAACGCCGATTACATCGGAACTGGTGTACACCCGGAAAAAATCATTCATGAAAGTGGATTGCACGAGTTCGGCCAGTTGTTGGTCGGCGGAAGCGGCAACGACTGCGGTAGGCGCTTTTCTCGACACTTCCTCTGCGTGGCTGGGCCCGGAAAGCACGGCGTAACGACAATCTCCCAGCTCTTCCGCGCAAATACAACTGACACGAAACAGCGTGTCGTTTTCAATGCCTTTCGCGACATTCACGAGGGCATGTTGGGCTGGAATAAAATAAGGTTTGAATTGCCGCAGTACGCCGCGAGTGTATTGTGTCGGCGAAGCCAGCAGGATTAATTCACTTCCGGTAACGGCTTTTGCCATATCTTTTTCGAGTACCAGTTGCGCGGAAAGTTTTACTCCCGGCAGAAAACGGCTGTTTTCACGCGTTTTCGCCATTTGTTCCAGATAATCGGGAAAAGGTCCCCACATGGAGACGTTGTGTCCATTATCCAGAAGCGTCATTGCCAGGGCTGTGCCCCAGGAACCGTCACTTAGAACTGTTATTTTCATCCGAAGTTTCTTCCTGTCCTTTGTTCTTTTTGTCAAAACGATTTTCCGTACCGTTAAGCAACCGTTTTATGTTGCTGGTATGCCGGAGAATGGCGACTGCCGCCAGAATATAGAGAAATATAAGTATATACGGTGAAATAGGATACAGCTTGGCGAGGGAGATAAATGTTGCGCTTACCGGGAGCACGGCGGCGGCGGCAATGCTGGCCAGCGAAACATAACGGCTTAACAGGAAAACGACTACCCATACCACGCCGGAAATCAGGAAAGCCGGCGGAGCCATTGCCAGCAGCGCTCCGGCGGAAGTGGAAACGCCTTTGCCGCCTTTAAATTTGAGAAAGACGCTGAAAATGTGTCCAATCACTGCCCCGAGCGCGGCAATTATCTGAATCAGGCCATTATAATCTTCAATAGTACCTTTTTTAATCATCATAGAGACAATCAGCACGGGAAAAAATCCTTTCAGCAGGTCAAGCGCGAAACATATTTTTCCGGAAAAAGGACCGATTACCCGGGTAACGTTAGTCGCGCCGATGTTGCCGCTGCCGAGTTGGCGAATGTCTTTGCCGTGGAGTTTGCCAATCAGATAACCCCAGGGAACCGACCCGATGACATAAGAACCGATAAACACCAGAACATAAGTAAAAATGATTCCCGCCGTCATAACTTCAATCCTTTTGTTTTGACAAATTAACCGGGTACGCCGCTTTGATAATTATTTTTTCCCGGCTATACTAAATTAGCAAGATACATACTATGAAATATTGCTCCGGCAATATTTTTTGCAAATGAAAAAGCGAGACATTGGAGCTTAAAAATGAAAAAGGCGGATTTAATTGTAGCGGCGAGCGCCAATTCGGCGGATATGCTTTATGCCTGCGGCTTCGTGGCGCCCGATCCGTTTATCTATTTTTCCGGCGCCGGAGAAACTGGAATAATTTTATCCGCGCTGGAGCAGGATCGCGCGGAGAAGGATTGTCGTCCGGAAGTGGCGGTCTATGGACGTGATGAATTCAGCGTTGACGAAAAAGCTAAAAGCATTGATTTGATTCTGGCGTTGGCGCAAAAATACGACTTCACCGGATTTCGTGTTCCCGGAGATTTTCCGCTGAAACTGGCCGACGAGTTGCGCGCCGCCGGAATGACGGTTACTGCGGAAAAAGAACAGTTTTTCCCGCGTCGCCAGTTCAAAAGCCGGCAGGAAGTTGAAGCTATTACCGACGCGTTGCGAGTAACGGAAACGAGTATGCGCCGGGCGATTAATATTATCGGGGAAGCTTCAATTGGCGCTGACGGAGCGTTGCTTTGGAATGGCGGTATTTTGACTTCTGAACTGTTACGTTCCGAAATAAATATTGAGATTATCCGGAACGGCGGAATGCCTGATCATACGATTGTCGCCGGTGGCTGCCAAGGAGCGGAGCCGCACAATGTTGGTAACGGTATTTTATATGCGGGGCAAAGCATTATCATTGATATTTTTCCGCGCATGAGCAGCACTGGTTACTGGGGAGATTTAACGAGAACGCTGGTAAAAGGCAACGCGCCGGATATTTTGAAAAAAGCATTTGCCGCAGTGCTGGAAGCAAGGGAGCGGGCGAAAGAACTGATTCGTCCGGGAGCGATTCCAGCAGAAGTGCATAAGTTTGCGAATGAAATTCTTGCCCGCCATGGTTTTCTCACTGGGCGGCAGGATGGACGGAATTTTGGTTTTTTTCACGGGCTCGGTCATGGCGTCGGCTTGGAAATACATGAAGCTCCGCGGTTGAGTCCGGTCAATCACGAACCGTTGAAAGGCGGCGAAGTCGTCACTGTGGAACCGGGATTGTATTATCCGGAATGGGGCGGAGTCCGGCTGGAGGATATGGTTGCGGTTTGTTCCGGCGGCTGTAACTGCCTGACGGAAATCGAAACTGTTCTGGAAATAGATTGAGGTTGAATGTTATGAAAAAAACAAAAGTTATTGCGTTGGATATCGGCGAAGTTTGCATTAAGCTGTGCCCTGAACGCTGTTTTGCCGCATTGGGTTTGTCCAGCTCAGAACAGGTTCCAGTCGAATTTCTTGCCGCGACCGACATGTTGGAAAAAGGGCATATTCCCGAGCTGGACTGGATGACGATATTTCAGGAAGTTACCGGCGGAAATTTTTCCAATGATGAACTTCGGGCTGCCTGGAATCTGCTTATCGGGGAAGAAATCGACGGCATCGCAGAAATAGTTCGCGGGCTGGTTGAACGTGGTTACCGGCTCGTGTTCTTTTCCGATACTTCACAATCCCACATTCTGGAGGTTTATCGCAAACTTTCTTTTTCGCATATCGTCACCGGGGCGATTTTTAGTTACGAAGTTGGAGCAAAAAAGCCAGACAACCGGATGTACGAAGCTTTTGAGGAAAAATATGGTAAGCCGGTGTTTTATATTGATGACCGGCAGCAAAATATTGAGGCGGGTTTAAAACGCGGCTGGCCTTCGCATTGTTTTAGCGGCGTTGCCAGCTTGAGAACGTTTATAACCGGAAATATTTAGTTTTTTGCTTTATCCCTGAACCGGAATTTGAATTCCGCCAGTGCGCTGTAGAGATTTGGAACTACGAATGAAGAGACTAGAACCACCAGCATTCCGCCGAATGACGGAATCGCCATTGGAATCATAATATCGGAACCGCGACCGGTTGAAGTCAATACCGGCAGCAAGGCCAGAATTGTAGTTGCCGAGGTCATCAGACATGGCCGGATCCGGCGTGCGGCACCGAGTACGGTAGCTGCTCTTATTTTATCTATGGATGAAAGATCTTCGATTTTAAATTGCTGGTCGAGATATGTGGTTATCACGACGCCATCGTCTGATGCAATGCCAAAAAGCGCAAGAAATCC
>JBAYVM010000316.1:0-4189 GCA_041674645.1 Victivallaceae bacterium
GGTTGCGAATCTATTGGTCTGAGTTGGGCAGATATTTTAAGCGATAAAGCCCCGGTGTCAGAAGATGCGTTCAAACCGAAATATGTATTAAGTTTTCACAAGATTGTAAAGTATCCGCGCGCTGAACAGTTGGAAAAACAGATTGAGACGTTTGACGGTCAGAAAATGTGGATAAATATCAATCAATTCATGAGTTCCAAATACGTTGAGGAAGCCAAGCTTATTCCCTGTCCGGATAAAAAAGATTTTTATAACATTGAGTTGAAACTTGACCGCAAGGGACGAATGCATTGGGTGCAGATAACCGCCGGCTTTAAAGATGAGCCGCTGGCGTTGATGGTCGATGGACTATTTTATTGCTCTTATCTGCCGGATAAAATTTCAGATGAAGAGGATGAATGGGTATTGCTGAAAGGGCCATTTGACGCGGTTACCGCCAAAGGTATTGTTAAATATGCCAAGCAGAATTATGACTTCCTGAATCCGAGCAAAACTAAACTGTTCTGATGATTTTCAGAGCTCACTACTTGAGCAGGAGCGCGGGTTTAATTGGAAGTCGGTTGTTTCTTGATTCTTAACTTCCTGCTCCCTGCGCAAAGCATTCCTGTGAGCTTACGAACGTTCCTGACGGAAGCGTGTAAGTTGTCGTGCGAGACTAAAAAACAGCGCTCAACGGGATACTTTCACTGAGCTCGGGATTTCAATATGATTTTTATTGCCGACTTGTGAAATAACCTGATTAGTACATCTGTTTTCTAAAGTTGTCCCGGAATTTTTTCGGCGACATTTTTTTGACTTTAAAGAATTGCCGATTGAAGTTGGAGAGATTGCTGAATCCGGCATCGAAGCAGATTTCGGCAATTGTTTTATCGCTGTTAATCAACAACCGGCAGGCTTTCCCGGTTTTTACCTCGTTGACATAATCAATAAAACGTTTCATCGTCACTTTTTTGAAATAGCGACTGAATGCCTGTGGATTCATACAGGCTTTTCCGGCGACTTTTGTCAGTGACAACGCTTGTCCGGTTTCCAGGTTGCTGTGAATGTAACGCAGAATCGTGTTCATTCTGTTATCCGGCTGAATATTAATGCCGCTACCGGATATGGTCGACAGTTTTTTGTAATCTGAATTTGCCAGAAGGGTAAGCGTTTCCAGCAATAACGTAACTCTTGAGGCGCCTTCGGCGGAAAACAGGCGATTGATTAGCGGGAGGGCGTTTTGAACATCTTCAACCGGGAATTCAATGCCGAATTTCGAAGCTTCCAGCATGGTTCTAACTTCCGTCATTTCCGGGATGGAGAATAGCGTTGAACCGGCAAAATCTTCCCGGAACTGGATTACTTTCGCATGTCCCCATTTGTCGGATGTACTGTCCTGAGGAGAGTTATAATAATGATGGGCCACCATCGGTCCGATTAGCGTTAAATCTCCGACATCAAACATGCTGATATTGTCGCCGATAAATCGCGTGCCGTAACTGGAGGCAATGTAGGTCAGTTCGTATTCCGGGTGAACGTGAAAATTGCATTCAATCACGTTGCCGATGGTATCACCGGTTTTAAATGACCGGTCGGGGCCGGGAAGTATTTTTTCGTAATGATATTTCATCTTTTGTTTGTTCATGTCAAAAAAGTACCATAAATAGCGAATATTTCAATAGATTAAATATTTTTTAATGGTATCTTGATAAAAAAGGAAAAGTGTCGTCATGAAATATACAGCAATCGCTGCGGGTTATTTGTGTCTGGATATAATTCCGCAGATATATTCTGAATCATCAGGCAAAGGTTTTGCCTATGTTCCCGGAAAACTGGAAGAGATTGGCAGTACTGCTTTTGCGCCGGGCGGAGCGGCGGCCAATACCGGACTGGCGTTGAATAAACTAGGAATAAAAACCGGACTTTCCGGGCGCATCGGCCGCGACCCGTTCGGCTTGATTTTGAAAAATATATTATCCGGATACGGCGCTGACAATTACTTTATCCGGGAAGACGAGCATCATGCCACCGGACATACTTTTATTTTGAATCCCCCGGGGCAGGACAGAATGTTCATGGTGCATTCCGGCGCGAATGATTTTTTCTGCGCGGAAGATTTGCCGTCAATCAGTCTGGACGGAATCAAACTTCTACATTTTGGCTATCCGCCATTGCTGAAAAAATCTTTCCGCAATCTTGGAGAAGACACAAAAACATTGTTTAAATCTGCCAGAAACAGTGGTGTGATTACCTCATTGGATATGAGTCTGCCGGATCCGGCTTCCGAAGCTGGAACCGTTGACTGGCCGCAGTGGCTGAAGAATGTCCTGCCGGAAGTGGATATTTTTCTGCCCTCACTGGAAGAAATTATGTTTATGCTTGACGGAAAAATGGCTGACGACCTTTCCTGCAACAGCCGGATGATTGAGGCTGATATGCTGTTTCGTCTGTCTGGAAAACTGATTGACCTGGGTGTCGCAATTGTTTGCATAAAAATGGGTTCAAACGGTATTTATTTAAGAACGTCCTCCGACTTATCACGGTTGTCGGAGATTGTGGAAAAACCTGAAAACTGGCAGAATATTGAACTTATAGCGCCATGTTTTGACGCGGACGTAAAAGGCACAACTGGCGCTGGCGATTGTACTATCGCCGGCTTTCTGGCTGGCGTGTTGAAAGGGTTTGGGCCGGCGCAGGCCGCCGCTTTCGCCTGCGCTGCCGGATCGTCAAATGTTGAAGCCGCAGATTCGCTGTCCGGATTGATGGATGACGATGCGTTATTGCGCCGGATTAAAGACGGCTGGAAAATTTGTCCAGGCAGACTCGACTTTGAAAAATGGCGCTTGAACGGCGACAATATCTTTGTCCGCAAGCAGTTATAACCTTGAAAATAAAATAATCACCGATAAGGCAGAATAGCATGAGTGTGTTTTTAAGCATTGGAATGGGACCGATTCAAACGGGAATTTTTCTGGCTGGAGCTGTTGCTGGCGGCTATGACCGGGTGGTGGTGGCGGATGTGGATGTTCAATTGGTTGAAGCTGTCAGGAAATCCGGATATGTGACAATCAATATTGCTTCGGATAGCGGTGTTGTCAAAAAAAAGATTAGCGGTCTGGAAATCTATAATCCGCTTGACCCGGAGGATTTGAAAAAATTGATTGCCGCCGCGGCGGAGGCGGAAGAAATTTCAACCGCATTGCCGGGCGTAACGTTTTTTAAACATATTGCCCCGTGGCTGCGGGAAGGAATGGCGCTCAATCCAAATTTGCGGCGCTTTATTTATGCCGCCGAAAATGACAATCATGCCGCCGAAAAACTTGAAGCTGAAGTTGGGCTGAAATTGCCGCAGACATATTACTTGAATACGGTAATCGGCAAAATGAGCAAAGTTTTCGAATGTTCTGAGAATACCCGGCATCTGGAATCGCTTTGTCCTTCATTCACGAAAGGTCATCTGGTCGAAGAATTTAATAAAATTCTCATTGACAGTCCGCCGGGAATTGAGTCGAGAAAAATTCAAGGACTGCACCCGAAAGCGGAGTTGTACCCGTTTGAAGAGGCCAAACTGTTCGGACATAACGCAATTCATTTCATGTTGGGCTGGTACGCTCATAAATCAGGATTGAAATATATGAACGAAATTTCCGGCAACAAGATGTTGCTGGAATACGCCGCCGGGGCGTTTGTCAACGAATCCGGGCGGGCGCTCTGCCGCAAATGGAGCGGTAAAGATGAACTGTTTACTGAAGCCGGATTTCAAGCTTATACCGATGATTTAATGCGGCGGATGGTCAATCCGTATCTGATGGATTCGGTTGAGCGGGTAATCAGAGATTTGCCGCGCAAGCTGGAGTTGAATGACCGCGTTGTCGGAACAATTCAAACCTGCCTGTCGCAAGGAGTTATTCCGGAAAAATTCATTGTTCTCGCGGCGGAATGTTTCAAATCGTTAGATAAAAACGACCCGGCTCGCCAGCCGCTTGCAATTTAAAATTACGTTTGCTTTAAAAAATTAACAACCAGGAGATGAAAAATGAAACAGAGACCGTTAAGTACCGTAGCTCCTCAGTGGTGGGATTATACCACGCTCGACCGGGAAATTCTTGATGATGCCGCCAGATTGACACCGAAAGATTTGGAACAGCTCAGCCGCCCCGGATTTGCCGTGAAGTTTTATGACACCGTGGAAGAATTTTATCTTGCCGAA
>JBAYVM010000317.1:0-4165 GCA_041674645.1 Victivallaceae bacterium
ATTGAGTTCTCCGGAAATTTTTTCTTTAACCTGTATTGTCAGGCGTGGAGAGTGTATGCGTTTAATCAACAGCCGCAACGCCAGCACTTGATCCATGCCCGGAGTTCCCTTGCCGACTTCAGCTTTAATCGTAACCGTATAGATGTTATCTTTGTCAGAATATTTTTTTCCGACAACTTTATAATCTTTAATATAGCCGAATGAGGAGGTTATGACTTTGTCTGATTCAACCTGAAAATTGCTGACTTTGGTTTCGCTCAGGATATCCACCCCGGCGCCTTGCTGGATTGCTTTACGCAATGCGTCCGCCAGCGCCAGTTCGCCAGCCTTATCCGGAGTGCCTTCCGCGCTGCCGGTAACATTCACTTCTTTAATTTCCTGGGCTGACATCACGACACCGGAGCACACCAGCAGACAGAGCATGATATTTTTCAAACCGCGCATTTTCATATAATTTCCTTTTTATATTATTTTCAGCGAGCCGGACTTTTAATAAAATTTCAGTCTTCAGCATCAGCTAATTTAAATTTATTCCTGAATTTGACTCAGATTTTTCTCTGGCCAGGTTTTTTCCGTCGGTCTGTTTGTTATAAAGAGTTCCGTTATTGATTTGAGTATTGTTGGCTGAAATTCCCGAATTGGCAGATGATTTATTCAGCGCGGAAGTTGTGCTATTGGTGTCGGTATTGGAAAACTTACTATTTCTGATATTTGCGTTATCCGCTTCAATTCCGGAATTTACTTGCGAATTATTTTGCGCGGTATTGGTGGTATTAATATTAACGTTGGTAATTTCAGCTTTTCTAACGGAGGATTTCTTGATTTGAATGCCGGAGTTGATGGTGGAATTATTCATGGCGTGATTGGATACTTTAATATTGGTGTTGCTCAGTTTTGACTCTTTTATGGTTGAGCCGGAGACATTTATGCCGGAATTAATCTGCGAATTTTTAACGGCAATATTCAACGAATTAGTATTGATGTTGAGCAACAGCGAATCGCTTATTTTTGCGGTCGCTTTCGGCTCCGCAGTTACTGCCGGTAACGTCTTTATCTCTGGAATTATAATTTTTTTACTGTCGGACTGAACTGGAGTTACAGCCGGAGTATTAAGCTTCGGAGCCGCTTCGTTATTTTTTCCCGGCATGGCAGACAGATTATTCAACCAGAGAGCAATAATACTTAACGCTATAAGTTTTAAAGTCATTTGTTTTCTCCCGGCTTTACTCCGGCATGGCGGTCGGCGGCTTCCTGCCATGACTTATAGTAAGTCTCCGCCGCAAAAGGTTTCCAGGTATCTGCTTTCCAGCCTTTTGCCGGGTAATGAAAAATTTTAATATCCGTGCCTTTGATTCTTACCACAACATGCATCAGTCCTTGAGCATCTGTTTGCGGTCCCGCAATCAGCTGATATTCTGGCGGAACAATGGTTGGCTCAGCAACAGGTTTTTGGTTGTCCTTCGGGTTGGCGGCAGGCGGCTCTTTCCGGTAATTGGTAATGAGCATCTTAGTTTTTCCGAAACTGGCTTTTTTTACCGCCTCATAATTTTCAAGCTCTTTAGCCGCGTTAGCCAGGAAGTCATGAACCTCTTTGATGTTAATGCCGCCGATTTCTCCGCGTGACGCACCGTTAGCCAGTCCGCGTTGCGCCCATACGTATGCTGCCAGGTAATCGTTATTTTGAATTGCTTGAGTGGTCTCGTAAAAGCATGCCAGCGTAACCATGTTTTCTGCTTTTGACTGCCACTCATCACAATTTTCACCGCCGCCCCGACGACTCTTTTCAATCATTTCCATGCTGCGGGAATAGACCTCAGCGCCACGTTTGGGATTGGCGTTATATGCATCCACGATGCATTTGTCAATATCATCATAATTGCTTTCAGCCAGCGTGTAAACACATTGGCTGAAAGTGAGGACGGAAAGCAATATCGCAGAATGTTTTATGCTCATAACAAATCCCTGAACAACAGAGTTGTAATTTAAGGCATGACATCAACATTGCCTTCAGAGACCATGCTGTTAACTTTTTTTGTTACCTGGTCGGAGTTTGCCGGGGCGCTGCTGCTTTCGGTCGCAAAGCCCTGAGCGGCGCTGCCTTCAGCTTCAATCACGTCTTTGTCGTAATCAACAATTTTTTGTCCAAGCATTTCGGAAAGGCGTTTCAAATCCAGGCGCAGTTTGACAATCGCGATGGCGTCTTTTCCTTTGCCGTCCCAGGAAAAGCCGACATATTCGGCTCCCATGACCGCGCCAACAACCTGAGCTTTTACTTTATCAGATGAAAGCATGAAATTTTTAACTTTAGTATTGCTTTCCAGGGTAAAGCCGCCAATCTGCTTGTAGAGATTTTTGTACGCGTCAATTTCTGCGGCGCGGAGAGCGATAAGTTTTTTATTGTTTTCCTGGGAAGATGACGCGAACGCCATTCTGCGGATTTCGAGATTTGGGTACTTTTCAATATTGAACTTGTCTTTGTCGATAATATCCGCAATCCGGCTCAATTTTAATACTGCGGTTACTTGGGCAATGTCGTTTTTCGGATCGTATTTTTCGATGAATTCGATACCGCGAATACTTCTTGCTCCGGTTTTTGTTTCAGTAGTTCCAAGAAAATTACCTTCAGTCATATTGGTAACTTCTTCAAGGAAACGGATTTTTACTCCGTAGACGGTTTCGACAATATTCCGCTGAGCTAAAGTGCGGGCGCAGTTTAATGAATTGAGTTTCTTTTGTGGAGCGGAAAGTTCTTCCGCTGGCGCAGTGCATTGAAAAATACCGAAAACGGTTATCAAGGCAACTAATTTGCTGATATTATTCATTTTTTCTCTTCTCCGGCGTTATGGTTGTTCGGTTCTTGTTTATTTTCAGAGGAATCGTCCGGCGGAGGCAAGGCGTCTTCCAGTTCGAGTTTAAAAGTTCTAGTTTTATCTTGAGTGATTTTTCCAGTTACCACGATAAATGTTTCCCCTTTTACCGGGTCTGCCGATTCGATTTTTTCCGTTGAAACTTTTTCAAACTTTATTTTATATTTTGAGTCGCCCTGCGGAATTATTCGGGCTTTGACGTAAATGGTTTTGTTGTCGTAATTGGACAAGTCGCCGAGCTGTTTGACGACCTGCCGGTTGAGTTCGTCCATCTCTTTCAACTTTTCCGCAATCAAACGGCTTTGTCCGTCCGCCATCGCGATGGCGGACAGAACAAGCAGAAGTAATATGGCAAACAGTCGTGTCATATACGCTTAATTTCCCAGGTCAATTCCGGAATTCGCGGACGAATTGCCAGTGGCGGTGTTTTTTACGCCGCGATTAATGTTGGTGATTTTAGAATCCTGAACCGAGGCGCCATCCAGTCTGATGCCGGAGTTAACTCTTGAGTTGTCTTTGGCAGTATTATTTACGCCTTCATTGACATTGGTAATGCCTTGGCGGTTGTTGGTCAGGGTTGCGCCTTCAGCGCTGATGCCGGAGTTTATGACACTGTTGTTAGCGGCGTTATTCGTTACGTTGGCATTAGTATTGGTCATTTTGACGTTTTCAACACGAGCGCCATCCAGATTAATGCCGGAATTGATCTTAGATTTGTTAATTGCAGTATTGTTGACCCCGGTGTTGGTATTGGTGATAATTGAATTGTCAATGGTAGCGCCATTATTGGCGGATATACCGGAAACTATATGGCTTTTGCCTATTGCGGTATTATTAACATTAGTGTTGGTGTTGGTCAGGCGTGACTGATTGATTTTCGCGCCGTCAACTTTGATTCCGGAATTAATGGTACTGCCGTCATAAGCTTTATTGACGACTTTGGTGTTGGTGTTTTTCAGCGCCGTAGCTCCGCCTTCAATGGTGGCTCCGTCGGCTTTTATGCCGGAGTTAATTTCCGAGCCGCGCCCGATAGCCGTATTTTCCACGCCAGTGGCGCGGTTATCCAGGCTGGCTCCGGTAATTTTTGCGCCGTCAGCTTTGATGCCGGCGTTGATTTTTGCGCCATCTTGAGCTGTATTGGTACTTTTTTCAACATAGTTAGTCAGCGTCGCTTTTTCCAGTGTCGCCCCGTCAGCTTTGATGCCGGAATTAACTTCCGAGCCGTTGGTTGCCTTGTTGGTTACGCCATCGTTATAATTTTTAACCGTTGAGTTTTTGATAACTGCATCTCTGGCTTG
>JBAYVM010000318.1:0-4158 GCA_041674645.1 Victivallaceae bacterium
CAAAATAAACGGTAATATTGGCGCAAAACGAACGCTGTTGAAATAAAAAAGGGAGCTTTTCAGCTCCCTCCTGCCGGATTTAACTCCGGCATCTAAAACAATTTTATGGCAAAAACTGCTTAGAATGGTTATGTGGTTTGAAACTTAGCGTTTCGGGCTGGCAGGTTTTTTGCCTTTGTCTGCTGCTGGCGCTGCTGCTGGCGCTGCTTTTTTGCCCTTTACGTCAACTTTTTTCTTGTCGGCCATGATGATTCTCCTTAGTTATTTGTTTTTCCGGATTATTCCGGCTTGGATAGAGTATTTAGCAGTTACTGTGCCAATGTTTGAATAAAGATTATTGAGTTCAAAAAAGGCGGAAAAAGTTTTTTAAGAAGCTGTAAATGAAATTTTAATTCACAAAAAGAGAAATAAAATTTCACAATTTTCTTTTCTGTGAACTTTTACTTCTCAGAATACCGGATATATTTAACTCTGTTTATAACCATAACGGGGGCTTTCAAATGTTGCTGCGAGTTAATTTATCGTTATTACCCGGAACGTTGTGCGATATGTTGAATGCAAGTTTGCAGAAACACGAGTTAATGTTGACTTGTCTGGATTCGATTGAAAACATTCAGCAATTCACTCAGGATCCGGCAGATATTTTAATTATTAATGAAGAGAAAATTCCGGTTCCGGCGCTTGATACGCTCAAGTTGCTGATGCAGATACCGGATCCGCCGTCGGTAATTGTGCTTACCGAAAGCGGGCGCGACCGTCAGGCGGGAATGCTGGCGGCGGGTTGCGAAGTGGTTTTGAGTACTGGCACTTCGCCCGACATTATTTGTAAGGCGGTTGACTCAATTTTAAGAAAACATATAGTCCGCCAGAATGAAATTTTAAAAACAAAACGGCTTATTTCCGAGCCAAGGCTTTCGGATTTTGTTTCGCAAAGTCGTTCAATGCAGACGTTTCTTAACTTGGTGAAAAAGGTAGTTCACACCGATTCTTCGCTGTTAATTCTGGGTGAAACCGGCGTTGGCAAGGAACGACTGGCGCTGGCAATTCACGGAGAGAGCAAACGGAAGAATTCTCCATTTATTGCGGTAAACTGTGCTGCGTTACCGGAAAATCTGTTGGAGAGTGAATTGTTCGGGCATGAAAAAGGCGCTTTTACTGGAGCGGTCCGCACCCGGCGCGGGGCATTTGAACTCGCGCATAAAGGAACCATTTTTCTTGATGAAATCGGCGATATTCCGATTCATTTACAGACAAAATTGCTGAGAGCGATTCAGGAGAAGCAATTTCAAAAAGTTGGAGGCGAGAATGCGGTAAATGTGGATGTCAGAATCATGGCCGCCACTAACCGCGATTTGGCGACTGAAGTCAAGGAAGGGAGATTCCGCAAAGATTTGTATTACCGGCTGAGTGTTATTTGTTTGAATATTCCGCCGCTGTCAGAACGGCGTGAAGATATTCCTGAACTGGTTAGAAACTATATCAACTATCTGGCGCCGAGGATTGGTGTGCCGGGTAAGGACATTAACGCCGACGCTATGCAAGCGCTGATTGACTATCACTGGCCTGGAAACGTCAGGGAGTTGATTAATGTCATTGAACGGGCGATGTTGTTATGCGAAGGCGGCTGGATTACGCCTGCCGAGCTGCCGGAAGAAGTATCCCGGCATGTGGCGGCTGTTTCTGCCCAGTTGCCGGTTTCCGGTATTACCGGTCAGTCATGCCAGGAATGGGCTGGAAAGTCGTGGAAAAAAATTCGCAATGAAGTTATTCATTCCACAGAAAAAAAATATCTATCCGCCATGCTCGACAGGCATGCTGGCCGGGTTTATTCCGCAGCCGCAGAAGCAGGGATTACGCCACGGGCATTTTATCAAAAATTAAACCGGCATTCCATTGCGGCGAGCGATTCCAGAAATAAAATCAGTAGCGGTGATTTTTAAAGTTGCTATCAGTCTTGAAAAATCATTAAACTGGAGCTACAATTAAAGGTATCATCGTAATATGTAAAAACTTGTGGAAGATTATCATGAAAAAACGATATTTAGTGTTATCTCTGGTATTTTGGGGATTTATATTTATGTCCGTCAGCGGATTTTGTGCTGAATACGAAGTTTCTGTCAATTTTATGTCTAGAGATTTTAACCGGCCGGTTAAAGTTTATAACTTTTTCATTGATTTCGGGCGGGAAATTAATCCGGCCAGCTTAAAACTCTTTCCTGAAGACAATCCAGGCAAAACATTGCCGATTTATTTTATTCCTCTCGCCAAATACAAAGCCAGAATTTGCTTTATCACAGAAAAAGATTTGCCGCGTGACAGCGATGTGATTTATAAGTTGCGTTTTTCAGACGGCAAGTGGAGTGATACGCCTTGCGGAGATGATAAAGTCAAAAAAGAGCACAAAGAACCGGTTAATCTAGTTCAAAATGGCAGTTTTGAGGAAATTTTCAAGTCAGACCAATATCACACCTGGCGCGGAGACTACTGTCCGAAGGGGTGGCAGTTATGGGATTGTGCAAGCGAATATTGGATGTTGCCGAATAGAAAGTCTATGTGCCGGGTATCGGACGAAGTAGCGCTTCAGGGCAAAAGAAGTTTGATGATTGTAAATGAAACGCCGCGTGATATTAAAGACAAAAATTCCGATGAAACCATCATTCTGTCAGGTTCAGCGAACACTTCCTACCTGATAAAGATTAAACCTGATACCGGTTATATAGTAAAGTTTTTTTTAAAAATCGTTCAACATTATGATAATAAACGTAATTTTCAAAGTGTTAACGCGTCGGCGGTGATGCTGGATGCGGGTAAAAATTCAATTTCTTCAGGCGGGGTAATTCAGGCGGCATATTCCGTTGCTTTCATTCCAGAAGAAAGTTATTTAAATACTTGGCTGGAAGTTCAAGGTTATGATGTCAGCCCGGAGAATGCGGCTTATGCACAAATTACGATTGGCGGCAAATTTTCCGGTAAAGCTTATGTGGATGTGGTAGAGTTTTATGAAACAGAAAAATGCCAGCCGCCGGACATCAGTATTATCAGCCAGATTTCTGAAGTAAAACCCGCCAAACCGCAAAAGTAAATATGAATGGATAGTATGCGGAATAAAACGCTTTCGGCGCTGAAGCACTACTTTGGATTTGATGGTTTTCTGGATAATCAGGAAGAAATTATCCTGCACATTCTCGAAGCTGGAGATTTGTGTGTTATTATGCCAACCGGAGCCGGAAAATCTCTATGTTATCAACTGCCGATGCTGATGCAACCCGGCTATGGAATTATCGTTTCGCCGCTGATTTCCCTCATGAAAGATCAAGTAGATGCGTTGCGCGCCAGAAACATTCCCGCCGCATTCATCAACAGCACCGTTTCGCCCGCCGAACAACAAAGTATTTTAATGGAAACCGCAACCGGAAATATCAAACTTTTATATGTGGCGCCGGAACGTTTTCAAATGAGTTCGTTTCAACATTTATTGTTGCATCAGCCGCCGGGCATGATGGTGGTGGACGAAGCGCACTGCATAAGTCAATGGGGACATGACTTCCGGCCGTCATATTCTCGCCTCGGGGAAGCGGTTCATAATTACGCGATTCCACAAGTATGCGCTTTTACCGCGACCGCGACTCCGAAGGTCAGAGAAGATATTGTCACGCAGCTCCGGCGACCGGACATGCAACTTCGTGTGGCAGGATTTAAACGCCCGAATCTTTCATTTTCGGTAATAGATTGCAGTTCCGTTCATCAAAAAAGTCAGGCCATTGCTAAACTTTTAAAAACGCCATGCCCGACAATTATTTATACTTCCACCAGAAAAGCCGTTGAACAAATTACGGAAGAGTTCGGCTGTATCGCCTATCATGCCGGAATGAGCGATGAAGCCCGGCAGAAAGCTCAGGAAAAGTTTATGCACGACCCGTGCCCGGTACTGGTGGCGACGAACGCGTTCGGTATGGGCATCGACCGGCCCGATGTCAGACGCGTTATTCATTACAATATAACCGGTTCCATCGAAGCTTATTATCAGGAGGCAGGGCGCGCCGGCCGGGATGGCGAACCGGCGGAATGCATTCTGCTTTATTCCTACAGCGACCGTTTTGTGCAGGAGTTTCTGATTGACTTGAGCAACCCTTCCGAGGAATTATTAAAAAACCTTTA
>JBAYVM010000319.1:0-4107 GCA_041674645.1 Victivallaceae bacterium
AAAGCTCGCCGCGAAAGACTCTTAACCACGAAAAACACTAAATAACACGAAAATGGTTTTAAGTGTTAAGTATTAGGTTTTTAGGCTGCCGCCACTATATACAAAACCGGAATCAGTAATTAAACTTCGGATCTTTGGTTATTTCTTTTAAGTTCTGGTTTATGTCTTCGTTATTGGCCTTCAATTCTTCGTAACGGGCTTTGGCATCTTTTAATTCATCAGCGGCTTTCTGCTGGCGTTTTTCCAGTTCTTTCAGGTTATTTTCCAGGGTGCCAATGATTTTTTCTGTTGCCTGAATCCGGATATTTCTAGTTTCAACCATTTTGGTTTTAATCTGTTCCAAAAGTTTTTCATCTTTGGTTTTATGATACTCTTGAACCATAGCCTTGAATTTTTCACTTTCCTCTTTTATTTCCTTGCGGGCTTGTTCGGATAAGGCCTGGAATTTTTTTCTCGCGGCTTTCGGGTCGGTCTTTTCAAGTACACTGAGTTTTTCCATTTCTTCCGGATATTTGTAAAGCATATAACCCAGCATCAATTCGCGTTTCTTGCCCCACTTGGCTTTGTTTGATTTCTGTTTAATTTCATTTTTGTCTTTTATTGCCGACTTGTCCGGTGCGGCAGAAACATTGTCTGCCGCATTGCTGATAGTTACAACCAGTCCAATAATTATCCATAGCGCGCATAAAGCTTTGAGTTTCATATTTGCTGTCTCCGTTATTGTATTCATTCATACTTCTTATTAGAACGGAAGAATATTGAAGATTATTGCCTCATGTCGGGAAAAATACGAAAAAGTGGACAAGCGAGACAAGCGAGAAAAGCGAGAAAAGCGAGAAAAGTTGAAAGAGAGCACGCAAGAATCAGTTTTTTCTAATACTTGAGATAAGTCCTTGTAGCATGCGGGATATTTCTAACGCTTCGTCGGCAAGATATTTCGTGTCAGTGGAAGAAATTATATTAAGTTTTCCTGCGATATAAACTTGTGTGCGTAGTTCTGCTACTGAACCTTTTGCGATGAATAAAAATTGAATGAATTCCTTGGATGTCTGACGTTCAGCTCCTTCGGCAATGTTGGAAGGTACTGAAACTGCAGCGCGGGTGATTTGGTTGTAAAGCCCGTAGTCTTTAACTTTTTCAAAGGTTTTATACGTTACGACCGCAAGCTGGCAACTTCTTTTCCACACATCCAGTTGTTCAAAATTTCTAACCATCAGGATTACTCCATTTGCCTTACTCTTCCCGCTTGCCCACTTTTCTCGCTTTTCTCGCTTTTCTCGCTTTTCTTGCTTTTTCGCATCTCTTCCCTTTTCCTATTTTAGCAGGCGTTCGTAGAGTTTGAGATAGTCTTCGACCATTTTGTCGGAGGTGAATGAGAGATCGGGGTTTCTCAGGTGTACGGCAGTAACCAATTGATAAACCTGTTTTCCCAGTTCCAGAGTGTTGCCGGAATTAAAATCAAAGAAATGGCCGCCTTGATATGCTTTAATTAATTCACGGAGCGGGCCAATGTTGCTGACAAGCACCGGAATGCCGTGCGCCATAGCTTCAATCAGCACGAGTCCAAAGCCTTCATAGCGGGATGGCATAACAAACAAATCGAATGCGCCGATACAACGGGCGGCATCTTTGCGGAAGCCCGGTAGCGCCAGCCGGATATTTTCCGGCGCTTTAGCTGCCAGTCGTTCAAGATTTTCCCGTTCAGTGCCTTCGCCAATAATGACCATGCCCCAAATTTCACCTGCTGGAACGTGAGAAGATATTTCCGGCAGCGCTTTCATGAGCAGGTCAAACCCTTTTTCATGTCCGAGGCGTCCGACCGAGCCGATGACGGCGCTACATTTTTCCATGCCCCATTCTGTGCGCAGAGCGGTGGTTTCTTTTTGGGAAAGGTGTTTTGGAGCAACAATTCCATTGTAGATTACCGGCATGCGTTCGGCGAGAATATCGAGTTTCTGGCAGTGAAAATTTCGTGCCGCTTCCGAAACCGCCGTCTGGCAGTCGCATAACGGCAGGGTCAGTTTATCGAGCGTGAAATACCATTTTTTGGTGCGCCGGATTTCCATGGTGTGGACAGTATTAACCAGCTGGTATTTGCGTTTGAATCCGCTGAGCCGGGTTGCCAGATTGGCGTGAATCAAGTGAGAATGAACGATATCCGGATTGATGTCGCTGAGCAACCGGCGCAGAGTGAAAATTCGCCACGGCTGTAATTTGCGCAACCCAAGTCCGAGAATAGTTACGCCCAAGTCTTTCAGGTCGTGGATAATTACAGAATCTTCCGGTAGCGGACGGAGAGCAATCACAATGACTTCATGTCCTCTCTTTATCAGACCGGCGCAAAGTTCGACCAATACCCGTTCTGCGCCGCCCGGACGCAATTCTGTTATAATTTGAACAATTTTCATTAAAAAAACCAATAACCATTTTTATTTGATTGAGAGATAATTATAATACAGAATAAGTAAAAGGAAAAACCGGATTTGTAACAAAAGCTGAAAATATTGGCATTCAGCCATTTTTAAGAGGTCCTATGACGGAAAAAAAGCGAAAAATAGCTTATGACATTAGTATTCTGGAAACAGAATCTCTGACGGGTGTGGAAAAAATGTGTTTAAATCTATTTCTGGAACTATGGAAAAGGTCGCCGGAATGGGAGCATACTGTGTTTTGCCGGCATCATCACGAGAGATTTAATGAATTTCCAAGTGAAGTGAAAATTAAAGCGACCGGCGGTGGAAGGTTTTGGCGTTACCGTGAACTGCCGAAAGCTTTGGCAAAAGAAAACTACGAGCTGTTTATATCTCCGGTTTCGGCGCTGCCATGGCCATGTTCAATTCCGATGATGGCATTTATTCATGAGTGCCAGTGGCGGCATGTCACTAATGAACAGAAAAGTTTTATGCAACGATTTTTAGTTAAAGCGGCAATCAGAAGAGCTAAAATAATTTTGACGATTTCGCAGTTCTCTAGAAAAGAAATACTGGAGGAATGCGGAAAACGGCAGCCTGAGATTGAAATAATATACCCGTCAAGAGCGCTTGAAAAGAACAATGTAAGCAGTGAACAGTCAATTGAAGAGATTAAAAACCATTTTGGAATAGAAGACAAGTACTGTCTGTTTGTTTCTTCAATCAGGCCAAAGAAAAATATTGATTTACTCATAGAAACGTTCAAACGACCAGAGATGCGCAACTTCGCGTTGGTTCTGGCGGGGAAAGTAATTGATAATTCATTTCCGGAAAAAGCCAGAGAAGCCGGCTGCTCCAATGTTCATTTCCTTGGCTACACTTCTGACGGCATCGTTCAGACTTTATATGAAAATGCGGAATGCTTTATTTTTGCTTCATTAAATGAGGGATTTGGAATTCCGATTCTTGAGGCTTTTTCATACGATTGCCCGGTAATCGCGTCCGCTTGCGCTTCAATTCCGGAAGTCGCAGGCGATGCCGCGATTTATCTGGAAGAGATGACGCCGGAAGAACTTAGCCGGCAAATACTCCGATTAAGCGGCGATGATGCATTGAGAACGATGTTGATTGAACGCGGACGAGAGAGAGTGAATGAATTTTCCTGGAAGAAAAGCGCGGAAAAACTGAAAGACATTATCCACCGGAAAATTTTGAAATAGGCTCGCTGCGGAAGAATTTTTTGCCACGAATTACACGAACCACACGAAAAAGATTTCAAGCAAGACACGTTGGCAAGCAAGAAAAGTAAAAACTGGAGGGTATCGCTCCGTCGATACCTCTTAAATTGTCTAACAACGAAAAGCACAAAAAGGTGCCAAGCTAGAAAAATTGAAAGTGCGCAAGCAAGACTGAATGGCTTTCTCGCTTGTCCCACTTTTCCTCTTTTCCCGCTTCAGCACTTCCGCACTTTAGAACTTTTCTTGCTTTTCTCGCTTGTCCCCTTCCACCCTTCCGCCCTTTCACCCTTCCGCCCTTTAGCACTTCAGCGCTTTCAACTTTCAACTTTCAACTTTCAACTTTCAACTTTCAACTTTCAACTTTCAACTTTCAACTTTCAACTTTCAACTTCCCCCCGTCATTTCTCATTGTAAATCCGCTTTCTGTGCTGTATAATATCGCTTTGAATTTTTCCCGG
>JBAYVM010000320.1:0-4104 GCA_041674645.1 Victivallaceae bacterium
AAATTTGCTGCTGGTGAGATCATCAACTTTAATAACGTCCACCAGTTTGTTCAACTGTTTGTCAATCTGTTCCAGCACCGCGTCGTCGCCACTGGTTACAATCGTCATCTTAGAAATTCTCGGGTCATGCGTTTCGTTGACGGTCAGCGAAGAAATATTGTAACCGCGACCGCTGAACAGACCGGAGACTCTGGCCAATACTCCAAATTTATTTTCAACCAATACTGAAATCGTATGTTTTTTTACATTATCCATTTTTAGCTCCTGCTTAATTTTATGTTAATTTTGTTAAGTTCACTGTTAATGTGCATCAAAAACTTGACTTTTGCAAACGCTGTCATCAACGAATTGGCGCAAAATAACTTATTGGGTATCCGGATATTTCTGCGTTTTGACAATTTTTCCATCATAAGCTGCCTGAATAGCTTGTCCGGGCTGAACCACAAGAAAATCCTGTTCATTCCATTCACCGTTCACCAGTTTCAACAGTAATTCCGGACTGCCTTCAACTTCCTCGTACTGCCAGTTTTTTTCTTGCGCCCATTGCCTGGCCTGTTCGCGTTCGCTACTGTCGGCGGCAGTAACTTTTGTGTCAATGTAGGTCAGTTTAGAATAATTAGCGAGATTGTCGCCCAACGCCTCCAGCAGATATTTGGCATTTTCTTCGCCATATTTTTCCACATATTCCTGATAAGTTCCGAGTCCCATTTTCGCGGTAGTGCTTTGCGGATTGGAATAATGACTTGAGGCGCGTTCCGTCCAGCCGGTTGACTGGAAAAATGTTCCGGGATTGCGGTCGAAATAGTCCTGATATTTTTCTTTTGAACCCAACAGTAGCGTAATGCAGTCGTGAGCCCGCGGCGCCACAAGAGGAATCCGGGCGTGAAGTCCTCTGATGCCGTAATTGCACAAGCCGTATCCGAGCAGTATCGCCTGATACTTTTCCGGGTCAATCCGGTCGATTTCCGCCTGAAGCGCCTGCGACATTTTCATTTCGCCAATATCATGCAGACCCTGTTCAAAAATTTTAAGTTCAATGATGTTTTTTGAAACTGCGGCGCAATAGCAACACTCGCGATAAAGCACCGCGCATGAAATAAGGTAAAATTTATTTGGCAGTTGAACCGCCTGCCCGGCCATGCGGTACGCACTATCCATTATTTTCATATCCCGATTGAGTTTACGGCTATTCGGTCACGGCATCTGAAAATTTTATCCGCCCTTTTTTCTTGCCTTTCAGCAAGGCGCTCGGGTCATCATTCAGATAATTTATCAGTTCAGTCATGGCATCCAGCGCCTGGTCAAGTTTCAGCAACGTATCCGTCAAAGTCTGCCGGGTCTGATTGATAGAGTCGGCGGCCTCACGGAATGAATTTGAGGTGTCGGCAAATCTGGCGTCTTTCACCTGTGCATTGACTCTTTCCGCCAGTCCGTTAAGCGAATTCAAGCTCTTTTCCAGGCTGGTGACAATTTCCCGCACTTTGCTTTCGGTCAAGACCGTGGAAATCGCAGAAGAACTCTTTTCCAGATTGTCACTCATTGCTTCCAGTTTCTGAATTGCAGTCCGCAGTTTCGGATCGCTCAATATCTTTTTCACTTCGCTAATCGTTCCAGTCAACTCATTCGACATTTCTTCAAATTTAATCTTAGAAATGCGTTCCAGTGAAGTATTTATCAGATTGAGAATATCTTTAAACATCGACGGAGTGGAAGGAATGTAAAAATACTCGCTGTCAACGTAAGCTGGCTTTTCAATTACCGGTTGTTTATTATCCGGATCAAAATAGTCAAGTTCAATATATTTCAGACCGGTAATCCCGGCATATTCCAGACGGCAGCGCAGCCCCATCGCACATTCTTTGGTGCAAAATTTATAAAATTCAGTGACCATATCGCCATGAACAGTTTTGTGATTTTCTGCTGAAAATGACTTTAGTTCAATATTCATATCCACGCGAATAAGCTTATCGTTGACCTGAATCGTGATTTTAGAGACCGTTCCGATTGGCACACCTTTGTACTTGACAGAAGTTCCGACCGCAATACCTTGAACCGACTCCCGGAAAAACGTCACCACTTTAGCTTTTTTGGCAAAAAGATCGGACAAGCCGAGCAAGAATATGCATATTAAAAAAAGTACAACCCCTGCCAGCACGAACAGCCCGAGCCGGAATTTATTTGCCTCAATCATAAAAACCTCCTGAAGTTCAAGCCTGAACGGAATCTTGCATTCCGGCTTTCTTTAAATTTGAACGGTTAAGAAACTCTCTGACCCACTCATTCGGCGATGAGTCTCTCAATGCCTTCGGATCGCCTTCCGCAATAATGGTCTTCGTGACTTTATCCAACATTATCACTCGGTCAGCAACCGTAAAAATGCTGTCCAGTTCATGGGAAACAATCACAATGGTCGTTCCCAAATCTTTGCGCAATTTACAAATCAACCGGTCCAAATCTGCCGAAGTTATCGGGTCCAGCCCGGCAGACGGTTCGTCGAAGAACAACAACAACGGATCGAGCGCCATCGCCCGCGCCAGCCCGGCGCGTTTTCTCATTCCACCGCTGAGTTCCGCCGGCATATAATCGCCAAAACCTTCCAAGTCAACCACACTCAACTTTTGATTAACAATTTCCGCAATTTCCGCTTTGCTGTCACGGGTATATTCTTCCAGCGGCAAAGAAATATTTTCCGCCACCGTCAGCGAGCCGAACAATGCCCCGCCCTGATAAGTTACTCCGAACCGGCGCATCAACTTGCGTTTCTCGTCTTCCGTCGCGTTGACAATGCTTTCCCCGTAAATTAAAACGTCGCCTTTAAACGGCGTATAGAGTCCGATCATGTGCTTCAGCAATGTACTTTTGCCGCAGCCGGAACCGCCGAGAATAACTAAAATTTCCCCGGCATAGACAGTAAAATTAATATTCTCCAGCACTACCGTGTCGCCATAGCCGACGGTAAGATTTTTTACTTCAATTATTTTTTCCCGGTTATTTTCCATAAATCAATACCCCATCAGTGAAAACAGGATGGTCAGAACCGCATCCGCGACCACCACCATAAAAATTGAAGTCACCACCGCCGAAGTAGCGGCGCGACCAACCCCCTGCGCATCGGAATCAGACTGAAAACCGCGCATACAGCCAACCACCGCAATCAAAAACGCAAACACCACGCTTTTTACCAACCCCAGTGCGAACACCATCGGCGTCAGCACTTCCAGCGTCCGGTCATAATAAGCCACCGTCGGCAATCCCAGCATGGTTACGCCCACCGTCAGTCCGCCAACCAATCCAATCACATCGCCGAACACCGTCAACACCGGCATGACAATCAGCATCGCCAGCAGTTTCGGGATTACCAGAAAACGGCTCGGCGCAAACCCCATAGTTTCCAACGCGCTAATTTCTTCATTGACCTTCATCGTTCCAATTTCAGCGGCAAATGATGAACCGGCGCGCCCGGTGGCAATCATCGCCACCATCAACGGCCCCAGTTCCTTGAGAATGGAAAATCCAACCAGGTCAGCCACATAGAGTTCCGTGCCAAATTTACGCATCTGCACCGCCGCCTGAAAACCCAGAATCAGCCCCATCAAATAGCAAATCATCAACACAATCGGCAACGCCTGGCTGCCGCACATATCCATGTAGTAAAAAGTTTCACGCCAGCGGACTTTGCGCGGATGCCGCACCACCTCGGCAATAACTTTCGCCAAGTCGCCCAGAAAAATTATCATATCCCGAACATCAATCGCGATATGTTCGCTGGCAGAACCGATTTTGTCTATAAATTCTCTGACTGCGTGCATGTTTTCTTCCGTTAAAATCAATGACTAATTGTAGAATTTATCACACAATGCAAAAATTTAAAACACAACTCCGTTTTTTTATCGCCCGTGAATAATAATTCAAAAATGTTTACCACAAAAATCTACAGGCAATATTGCATATATTTCCTTATTCATGTATTTTAATCAGCCATATCTATTAAGACTATCTTTTGAGAAACTATACAGCCTGAATGTGACAGTGAATTTAACAAATAACATTCATGGAGTTTAAAACATGAAAGAAAAATTAACCGGATTCTATAATTTTATGAAC
>JBAYVM010000321.1:0-4099 GCA_041674645.1 Victivallaceae bacterium
TATCAAAGTTATAGTCTGGTTTAATACGACCGACTGGACGCAGTCTCAACAATGGTTGCATGATTTGAATTTGCAGATATTGACGCGTTTCAACGCCGAAGAAATTGAGTTTGCGTTCCCGACCAGCACTCAGTATTTGACTGGAGATGTTTTGCGTCCGCTGAAAATTCAAACGGTTCCGGCGGAAAGTCAATAGCCCGGTGTCGATGACGGCTAATTTTTTTCAATCAGTGTTGAATAACCTGAAAAATAGTTTACATTTATCGTTTTCAAATAACCATTTACACAATAATAAGGAGATATATAAGTGAAAGTAGTAGTGGCTTATTCCGGCGGACTTGACACTTCGGTAATCGTCAAGTGGGTTAAAGAAACTTATAATGCTGAAGTCATCGGTTTTTGTGCTGATGTCGGTCAGGAGGAAGAACTCAACGGCGTTGAGGAAAAAGCGATTCGCACTGGCGCGTCAAAGTGTTATGTGGAAAACCTCACTGAAGAGTTTGCCCGCGACTTCATCTTCCCGATGATGCAGGCTAACGCAATTTATGAAGGCTCTTATCTGCTGGGAACTTCCATTGCCCGTCCGCTGATTGGCAAACGTCTGGTGGAAATCGCCCGGGCGGAAGGCGCGGATGCCATTTGTCACGGTGCGACCGGAAAAGGTAATGACCAGGTGCGTTTTGAACTTACCGCTTATGCGATGGAACCGAATATTAAAGTTATCGCCCCTTGGCGGGAATGGGAATTCAAATCCCGTACTGATCTTATCAATTATGCCGCCAAACATGGCATTCCAACTTCAACTACCGTGAAAAAACCGTACAGCATGGACAGGAATCTGTTGCATATCAGTTTTGAGGGCGGCATTCTGGAAGATCCGTGGAGCGCTCCGCCGGATGATTTGTCCGTAATGACCAAACCGCTCAGTCAGGCGGCAAATGAAGCCGAAGACGTTACCATTACTTTTGAAAAAGGAATTCCAGTTCAAGTAAACGGCGAAACCTTGTCTCCGGCGGCTTTGATGCGCAAACTTAATCAAATCGGTTCTAAACACGCAGTCGGACGGGTTGATATTGTTGAAAATCGTTTCGTCGGCATGAAGTCCCGCGGCGTTTACGAAACTCCCGGCGGCACGATTCTCCATCTGGCGCATCGCGCTTTGGAAACCATTACCATGGATAAAGAAGTGATGTTCGTCAGAGACGGCTTTATTCCTGCTTATGCTAGAATGGTTTATAACGGTTTCTGGTATGCGCCGGAACGCGAAATGCTCCAGGCGGCAATTACCGAAAGCCAGAGATTTGTTTCCGGGGAGGTTCGCGTAAAACTGTTCAAGGGCAATTGCTATATTACCGGACGTCGCTCAGAATACAGCATTTATGATGATAAGATTTGTACTTTCGAGGAAGAGGAAGTTTACAACCAGAAAGATGCGGAAGGCTTTATCAAGCTTAACGCTCTGCGGTTGCGGATGCTGGCGAACAGCAAACAGCACAGGTATTGATAGTAGAATAAATGACGGCTGAAGAACAGTTTGCGCTGCACTTCAGCCGTTTTTTTTGTCTGCTGAAGTTTGTCTGGCAGACATGAATGCAAAAAAAAACGCTTCAAACAATAATTTGAAGCGTTTTTATTTTTATGTTTAGCTAAAGGTTACTTTTTGCTGTTGCCCTTGTCTTTTTCATCATCAACAGTTCCGGAAGCATCAGTTTCGCCGTTGGGGCCGCCTTTGCCTTGTCCGGGGTTGCTGGAGTCTACACCGTCAACGTTATTGCCGTGACCGTTGTTGTTTTTGTCAGAACTCGAGGTGTCAGCACTGGAATCATCGCTGTTAGCATTGGCATTGGCATTAGCATTGCAGTTTGAATCGCCGTTGCCGTTTGCATTGCAATTTGTATTGCAATTTGTATTGCAATTGCCGTTTGCATTGGCATTGGCATTGGCATTCGCATTCGCATTGCTGTTAGAATTGCTGTTAGAATTGCTATTGCTGTTGCTGTTAGAATCGCTGTTGAAATTGCTGTTAGAATTGCTGTTGCTGTTAGAATCGCTGTTGGAATTGCTGTTAGAATTGCTGTTAGAATTGCTGTTGCTGTTAGAATCGCTGGTAACTGTTGTTGTAGTGGTATTGTCTGCAACGCTTGTGGTGGAGCCTGGTCCCAGCAGTGCGGCGAACATTGAAGCTGAGGTTGAGAGTGCGAACACGGTAATGAGTACTTTCTTCATGATTCATAATCCTTTTTTTTTGAATCAGGCTTATCCTGATTCATTGTTGTAAATTTAACCATTATATAAAAAAATGCAAGCCTTGATGTTTAACCACGCTGAATTTATCTTGGAGTGTGCTGACGTTTTATTTGTTCCAGCCGGTAATGCAGGTGATGATTCTTTCGCGTCCGATAATGATATACGCTTCGCCGGAGGAGCCGAGGCGGAGCGGTTTCGGTTCTTTGGTAATGATGATTTTTACCGGGTAGTAACTGCGTCCGGCGCGGGTTTCCGGAAGTTCGCCGATGCGGTAAACTTTGCCGTCGAAATAGCCGTAGTCAAAGTAATTGTATTGACTGCTTAGGATACGGACGTTTTGGCCTTCGCGTACTTTATAAATTTGATTTTCGTCGATATAAGCGGTGAATTTCTTTTGTCCGGAGGCTGCGAGTTGCACCATGGTTTCGCCGATATCGACATAGCCGGAAGGTTTGTTGGGAATATAACTTATGACGCCGTCTTCGGGCGCAATGAACACATAATCTGAAAGGTGTTTCTGCATCAGGTTAAGTTCACTTTTTTTGCTGCTCAGTCTGCGTTTCATGAGTTGCAACTCATTCTCGGCGCGAGCAATGATTTTTCTGGCCAGTCCTTCCTGTAGTTTGGTGTAGTCTGCCTTGAGAGTTTTTAACTCGGCGGCGTTTTTCAGGTGGTCAATCTCTTTCTTCTGATATTCCATCATGGAAATAACTTTTTTCTCGTAGAGCTGTTTGAACACTTTCTGTTCGTAAAGGCTTTTTTCGTAGCGGACGGCGCATTCGTCAAGGGCGATTTTTGTGTTCCGGTATTCCTTCGGCAGCGGATCTTGACGCAACGCTTCCAGTTCAGCGGATTTGACATCGATTTCCGCATTCAGTTCGCAAATGGTGTTGTTCATCATTTCAATTTTTTCCTGAAGATCGCGGTCATCAAGTTTGAGCAGAATATCACCTTTTTTCACCGCTTCCCCTTCATTTTTTCCGATAAAACTGATATTGCTGCGGACAGAGGATTTTAGTTGGTATTCCCGGAGACCGCCGACGACTCCGCGGCCTTGAACGGAATCCTCCATATAGCCGAATACAAGAATCAAAGTTGTGGCAGTAATCAGCAGGAATATAATCAGTACCAGCATTCGGAAAATTTTCAGGCGACTGCGGAAATTGTGTTTTGAAGTCATATTAATTTACCTTTTTTTATTGAACAGCGGTTTTTTGTTGCGTGGTGTAAAGTTCGCTGTATATACCTTTTTGTTCCATTAAGTGGTTGTGATTTCCCTGTTGAACGATTTGTCCGTCGCGTAGAACGACAATAATATCGGCGTTCTTGATGGTTGACAGGCGATGCGCGATAATGATGGTGGTGCGGTCCTTCATCAGGGCATCAAGCGCTTTCTGGACGAGATATTCAGAAACCGTATCCAAGGCGGAAGTTGCCTCGTCAAGAATGAGTATTGACGGGTTTTTCAATATTGCCCTGGCGATTGCCAGCCGTTGTTTCTGGCCGCCGGAAAGACTTGTGCCATTTTCGCCGATTATCGATTCATAGCCCTTTTCCATGGAGTAGACAAATTCATCAACATTCGCCATTGCGGCGGCGTGTTCAACTTCTTCGTTGGTCGCCTCTTTTTTGGCGTAAGCGATGTTTTCCCGGATGGTGCCGCTGAACAAAAAAGGTTCCTGCAGGACGACGCCGAGACTGTTGCGGTAGGATTCAAAAGAGAATTTCCGGATATCGGTGTCATCGACCAGTATTTTGCCTTCATTGACATCGTAAAACCGGAGCAAAAGATTGCTGATGGTGGATTTTCCGCAGCCGCTGGGGCCGACGAGCGCAACTTTCTGACCCGGCA
>JBAYVM010000322.1:0-4094 GCA_041674645.1 Victivallaceae bacterium
ACGCACAATACCTCCGTTCAAATCTGGAAGTTGTGCGTTTACTTTTTCAATTGACCAATTTATGGATTGTGTTCCTGATGCTGGCGCGGTTAAAGATGGTTTATTCCAATTGCTCCGCCGCAATGCCTTGCTTTTCTTCACAGGCTGATTATCTTACAGAATTATGATATTAAAATCAAGAATTGAGTAAGTTGATAATTATATTGAACCAGAACCCGGAACAAGAAGCTAGAGATATTATTGATTTCGCGCTCATGCGGAGCGGCTGGACTATTCAAAACAAATCCAGCATCAATCTCCATGAAGCCATTGGCGTGGCGGTCAGGGAATATCAAACCGATGCCGGCCCGGCGGATTATGTGTTGTTCGTGGATGGCAAACCAGCCGGTATTGTTGAAGCCAAAGCATTCAAAGAAAGCATTTGAAGGGAAGCTGATTCCCCCAGATTCAAACGACGAACTGACGGGCGTATCGCCGGAGCGGATACAGGCTGAGCGGGTGAAAAAGAAGATTGGAGCGAAAAAAAGTTGATATGGGTCGAACCTACGGCTCTCCAAATTGGTGGTATGGACGTGAGGATGGATTAAAATCCATCCCTACAACTATGAATCGAGCCGATGGCTCTGCGGGGGAACAATGCGTTCCGCAGAAACGCAAAATCCGGGTTGAAATATGTTCCGTAGGAACGCCCGATGTTGTAGCAACGGATTTTAATCCAGTGTATTGTAAAAACGCATAAAAATGGATAAAAATATGAGCAACGAAACGAGAAATACGGCCAGCATCACCAGCAAAGTCTGGTCGTTCTGTAATCCGCTGCGGGATGTCGGCTACGGCTACGGCGATTATCTGGAACAGCTTACCTATCTGCTGTTTTTGAAAATGACGGATGAATACAGCAAACCGCCGCACAACCGTCAACTGAATATTCCCAAGGCCTGCAACTGAGAGAATTTAACCGCCGTCAAAGGCGCGGAACTGGAATTGCATTATTCCATGCTGCTCCGGGAATTTAGCACGCAGGAAGGAATATTGTGGCAAATTTTCACGAAGAGTCAGAATAAGAGTTCAGAATCATATTCCAACTCAATTAAATCCGGCTGTCAAGGGCGGAACAGACTGCTTTAACGAGCAGTTCGATATCGCCGGCGCCAATAATTGCCAACAGCAATGGCCGGGAATCATTCTCCGGTTCAGCCATAATTACCGGCGGCATAACATCCCATCCGCCATCAAGATATGAAGCTTTGCCGCCAATTTTAGTGGTTAACATCGCACTATTTACTTCGCCGGTTTCAGTCCAGGCGGCAAATACCGGAACCACAAATACCGAATCGGCTTTAGCCAGTTCAACAGCAAAACCATCAATGTATTTTTTCAATCTGGCATAGCGGTGCGGTTGAAATACCACTCGCAAATGATGTTTAGGCAAACTTAGCCGCAAGGCCGCGAGCGCATGCGCCAGTTCAGTTGGATGATGGGCATAATCTTCAACTACAGTCAGGTTTGGGCTGTCAAAATGTATGGTCATACGCCTGGCGACTCCGGGAAAATCCATTAACGCCTGCTCCGCCTGATGTCGTTCAATTCCGAGTTTTTCCGCAGCAGCACATGCCAACGCGGCATTAAGCCGCTGAAATCCAGCAAATTTTTTCCGCGCGGAATCAGTCCAGCAGGAAAAATAATCCTCCATCAAAATATTTTCCGGTTCAAGCCTGACAGACTTCGGATGTCCGGCAAATAATCGAGATGAGTTAATATCTCTGACATAAATAAGCTGTTCGCTCTGTCCAGCCAGCCGGGAAAAGTTTTTGAATAATTGTTCTTCGCCGCCAACGCTCCAGCTGTGATCGTCTTCCACGTTTGAAATCAGGCACAGCCACGGGGCGACCAACGCATGAGTTCCGTCGCTTTCGTCCACTTCGGTGACAAATATATCACCATCACCAGCAGCTGAGCTGGGAAAACGGTTCACTTTGCCGCCAACCATGAATCCGCAGTTAATGCCGCACTGACGCAAAATAAACGCCAACATTGCGGTAACGGAAGTTTTGCCATGCGACCCGCTGATGGCAACCGGATGCCGGTAAAATTTCATTAATCGGGCAAGGAATTCTCCGCGCCGGAAGCACGGAATTCCCCGGCTGACGGCTTCCGCCAGTTCAGAATTAGTTGAAGTAACCGCAGATGAATAAACTACAGTCAAAGCTGGAACATCCGGAATATTTCGCGCCGCATGACCTGTAAAAATAACCGCGCCGTTAGAACTCAACACGTCTGTTTTGGAATTCATTTCCAAATCGGAACCGCTGACTTTACATCCTCGTTCCAGCAGAATCGCCGCCAGCGGCGCCATGCCGGCGCCACCAATGCCGATAAAATGATAATTTCCGGTTGGAGCTATCGAAAAATCAGTCTTCATTCCCGTCAGAGCCTCAGCTGTTTTCAAACTGGGTGTCATGCAATCTTCTGTAAACACCACTGTGCGCAATCAATTCCTGATGTGTTCCGCGTTCAACAATTTTCCCTTGTTTGAGCACAATAATCATATCAGCATGTTTAATCGTACTCAAGCGATGGGCGATTGCAAATACCGTGCGGTTTTCCATTACGCGGTTAAGGGCTTCCTGCACCAGGCGTTCAGTCACTGTATCCAACGCGCTGGTGGCTTCATCAAGAATTAATATCGGCGGATTTTTCAGGATGGCTCGGGCAATCGCCACGCGCTGTTTTTCGCCACCGCTGAGTTTGAAACCTTTATCACCGACTTCAGTATCATAACCTTCGCGATGTCTGCCGTCAACGATAAAATCATGTGCGTTCGCTTGCATGGCGGCTTCCATAATTTGTTCACGAGTGGCATCCGGACAACCGTAAGCGATATTATTAGCAACGGTATCATTAAAAAGAATCGCATCCTGAGTGACAATCCCGATATGCCGATGCAATGATTTAACCTGGAAGTCGCGAACGTCCGTACCATCAATCGTTACACTGCCGTCATCGACATCATAAAATCTGGCAATCAGGTTGGCAATCGTGGTTTTTCCGGAACCGGTTTCGCCGACAACTGCCACTACGCTGCCCTTTTTGATTTTGAAAGAAACACCATCCAGAATTTTGCGTTCATCATAAGCAAACGTAACATCATTGAAAGAGATTTCCTTTTCGAAATCCTTGAGTTCAATCGCATCTGGCTTTTCCGCCAGCTGGGTATTAGTGTCTATCATAGCGAAATAACGGTCTGCCGCCGCCATGCTTCGTTGAATGTAAGTAACCACTTTGGCCAGACTTTTAATCGGAGTATAAGCCATAAATGCCGGAGCCAGCAAAGCAGCCAGCTGGGTCAAAGTCACTTCCTGACTGTAAGAATAAATCAAAAAAACTAAAGTTGAAGTAACTGCCACAACTTCCATCAACGGAGCCATCAGCAACTGCGGGCGCAGCGCCTTGACCACCGTGCGGAAATATTTACGGTTCACCGCTTTAAAACGGCTGATTTCTGTCTCTTCGGTATTATACGCCTTAATTACAATAATCCCGGTGAATACTTCATGCATTCTGGAGACTACTTCAGCAATTTTGGCAAAAGATGATTTGTAGATTTTCCTGACCCGCCGCCCGAGAATAATCACCGGCAGTACCACCAGCGGCATTCCGACAAACAACAACCCTAACAAAAAATAATTATGGAATTGCATACTGGCAACAATAATTGCCGCAGCACAAGCCATGATTTCAATTGGACAACGCGTGGCGTCGGCAATAGTATTGGCAATGGATGATTCAATAGCCGCGGTATCATTAGTACAACGGCTGATTAAATGACCTACATCCATTTTCCCGTAAAAACGGAGAGATTGGCGGAGCAGGCTTTCAAATATCTCATTTCTGAGGTCGGTAATAACTTTAGCTCCCACCCAGCGAGTAAAATAATGATTAATATAAGTGGCGATATTCTTTAGCGTCCAGGCCAAAACAAATACAATCACATAAATAGCGAAAATCTGCCAGGCGATTCTGCCGGCTTTATTGGTAATCGGAATTGAAAAACTCCACGGCCATTCCACGTCAAACCTATCGCGTTTGACGAC
>JBAYVM010000323.1:0-4088 GCA_041674645.1 Victivallaceae bacterium
GTTTGTTAAAATCGAAAATGGAAGAGGCTTTGATGGCCTGGCGTTTTCCGGGCAGGGGGCCGCCGGTACGAACCGCCACGGTTTCAATTGCCACGGCTTCCATTTTATAATGTTTGTGCATCTGCAAATAATCTTTGTGAAATCTTTCCAGCGCGACAGCCGCTGAGGAGGCAATACTTTCCAGCGGAATATTTTCCACTGACCAGTCCCAGAATTCGCGGCGGAGCCGTTTCAGTTCACTTGACGCGAGAAAATATTCACCGTGAATATTGACTTTAATATTTCCCGCCTGAACGTCTTCTGACCTGGTGGCCTGAAATTCGGCGATGACCTGTTCCGCGTTAAGCGCATGTTTTTTCGCCGGAGCCAGAATAACATTGCTTTGCCAGACCGGAACGGAAGTATTCTGCTGTTTAATCGTAATCCGGTCAGCGCCGATATCAATGCGCAAGTCGAGTGAAGTTCTGGCCGGACTCAAAGATTTCAGCCGTGAGGTTAAATCTTCATAGCTTTCGCCGATTTTGAAGACCATGCCGCGGAATGGAGTTTCGCGGTCGTAAAAAATAAAACATTCTTTTCCCGGCGTGGCTTTCGTGACGCTCTGTCCATCCACACTCATCCGGCTGATGGTGAAAGTCGGACTTTCTTCGCCGGAAGATGACTGTATTCTGACGCGGTCGCCGAGGTGGATGCGTTTGGAAGTAGTGAATTTAAAGCCGTTGGGTTCGACCAGTGCGATTTTTCCGCAGTAAATTCCGGCGGAACCGATTGCGTCATGTTGAATCAGTGAGGCGGCGGATTCTTCGGAAAAAAATCCGTGCGACCATTTTCTGCCGCAGGTGCCGCTGAGAATATTTCTGGCTTCACCGAGCAGTTTGCGGTCGGCGGTGTCCGAGCCGTCCAGCATCAGCCGGTAGGCGGAAACCACGTTTTTGACGTAATCCGGTTTGCGCAACCGGCCTTCAATTTTTAATGAGGAGACACCGATTTGTTTCAGCTGCGGAATCAGTTCCAGCGCTGATAAATCTTGAGTTGAAAAGAAAAATCCGTTGCCGTCTTTGCTGAAAAAACGCCGACGGCAGGGTTGTTTACATTTTCCCCGGTTGCCGCTGGCTCCGCCGAGCCAGGAGGAAAACAGACATTGTCCGGACAGGCTGCAACACAGCGCGCCGTGAACAAAAACTTCCAGTTCGAGCGGCGAGGCGGGAACGATTAATTTCAGCTCGTCCAGCGTTACCTGCCGTTCCATAATAACCCGTTTTACGCCAAGTTGTTGCGCTACGTTAATTCCGGCGGAATTGTGAAAGCCCATCTGGGTGGAGGCGTGAATTTCAATTTCCGGAAAATATTCCCGGAGCAGTCGCAGAACGCCGAGGTCTTGAACAATTACCGCATCCGGACTGAGTTTGGAGATGTCCGCCAGATATTGCATGATTTCCGGCAGTTCAGATTCTTTAATCAGCGTATTCAGCGCGATATAAACTTTGCGTTTGATATTATGAGCGTAAGTGATGATTCTGGACATGTCGTCCAGGGAAAAATTGTCGGAACGTTCCCGGGCGTTGAATTTGTTCAAACCGGCATAAATTGCGTCCGCGCCGGCGTCAAAGGCGGTCAAGGCTGATGCCGGATCGCCTGCCGGAGCCAGAAGTTCCGGAATTTTTAATGATTTACTGTCGCTCATAAATGTTTTTGTTTCCTGAGTGTTGATTGATTGACAAAGGGTAAATATAGGCTGATTGCAGCTAAAAGCATCCCGCAAAGCAATTAATGGCGAGTTTTTTTCAATATTTGTTACAAAAAGGCGTGAGTCGCGTTATATTGTCAGCCGTATATTTACAAAACTGAAAACATAAAAGCGTTATTTTAAAAATATGGGTATCAGAACGGAATTATTTCTGGCGCGGCGGTATCTGAGGCCAAAGCGCAATGCAGTATCAATCATCACGCTAATTTCTATTATCGGCGTTACGCTGGGAGTGGCGGTATTGATTGTCGTCCTCGCGGTTATGACCGGATTCACTGACCTGATGAAAACCAAACTGCTGGAAACACAAGCTCATATTCATGTTTATTCCGCCTACTCGCGTTACATCCGGCATCCGGAAAAAGTTATAAAGGCGATTAAAGAAAGTGGCGGTGAGGCGGCGGCTGTGGTAAATCTGCCCGCGTTGGTGCAAAAAGATAAACTTTTTAAGCCGAAGACTATTTTCGGCATCAATCCTGAAGACATAAAAGCCCGGATGAATTTTAAAGATGTGCTGAAAGCCGGTCGCCTGCAGCAGAATAAAAATGAAGCGTTAATCAGTACCGATATTTCAAATGAACTTGGAATCGGCATTGGCGACAAACTGTTGATTCATTCTCCGGAAAAACTGGCGGAACTGGTCAAGGTCGGGAAAAATGGCGGAATCGAAGTTGAAAAAAGCAAAGAGGTTTATCTGCCGGCGGAGTTTGTGGTTACCGGAATCTATTCTTTCGGGAAATATGATTTTGACCGCAGCGTTATATTCGTCGGACTCGATGACGCCGATGAATTGTTCAATCTTCCCTGGGGCGCGGCGAATACCGTTTACGGCTGGGTGAAAGATCCGTTCGCGATTGAACCGGTGATTAAGGAACTCAATAAAAAACTTCCGGACATGAATATTAACTCCTGGAAACAGATTAATCAGCAACTGCTGGGTGTGCTTGAAGTGGAAAAAAATATGATGTTCTTCCTGCTCGTGTTTATCGTGCTGGTGGCGGCGTTCAGCATTACCAACACCCTGATTACGGTCGTTTATCAGAAAACCCGCGAAATCGGCCTGCTAAAATCGCTGGGAGCGTCGTCTTCAACCGTGATGAATGTTTTTATTCTGCAAGGCATGTTTGTCGGACTGTTTGGGAGTCTTTGCGGAACCCTGCTCGGATGGTCAGTTATTTTCTGGCGGAATGATATTTTGCGGCTCATGTCGAAAATTACCGGACAGCAACTGTTCCCGAAAGAATTTTATTATTTCAATGAACTGCCGGCGCATATTGTAACCGGTGATGTAGTTTTTATTGTGGTTGTATCGGTGGTGCTGTGTACGCTCGGCGGCGTTATTCCCGCCTGGCGCGCGGCCAAACTGGACCCGGCGAAAGCGTTGCGTTATGAATAGGATGTCAAGATTATGAGCGAAAAACAGAATTTTGTTGAAGCAACTGACGTGTTCAAATGTTACACCATCGGCAAAAAGCGGATTGAAGTTTTGAAAGGTATCAGCCTGGCGGTGGAAAAAGGTAGCTGGACGGCGTTGCTGGGGGCTTCCGGCAGTGGAAAAACTACTCTGTTGAATCTGCTCGGAACCCTGGAAACACCCGACAGCGGCACTATTTTCTGCGATAATACTGATTTTGCCAAATTGACTACGCGCCAGGCTAACCGTTTCCGCAACGACCGCATCGGATTTATCTTTCAAGCCTATCAAATGTTGCCGGAACTGACTATTCTTGAAAATGTCAATCTGCCGGCAATGTTTAAATCTGATTTTACCTGCGGCAATATGGAACGCGCAGAAGAATTGTTGGTGAAAGTCGGACTGAAAGACCGTTTGAAACATCGTCCGGCGGAACTTTCCGGCGGTGAACAGCAACGCGCCGCCATCGCCCGTGCCATGATTAATCATCCCGACCTGATTCTGGCGGACGAACCCACCGGCAATCTTGACACCAAAACCGGAGCCGGTATTCTCGAACTTTTTCAGGCGCTGCATGACGAACAGAACAGTCGCACCATAATCATGATTACCCACAATCAGAAAATCGCTGAACTCGCCGATAAAATCGCCTGTCTCGAAGACGGCAAAATTTCCATGTAAGTTTTACCACGAAATGCACGAACGGCACGAAAATGGTTAAAAAATCATCTTGGTGTAGTCGCGTCCGTCTCGGACGCTATCCAGAAAATATTTTCGCAGAGAGAAGACGCTACACAATTTATAGGCTAGCTTCATTGTTCTCTTTACACTTTTTCTAACTGCCACTCTATTCAGTTGTCTTTCATTTCCAATGTAGACAACCTTATCGATAATTCAACCCATTCATCAGACAGTTCTTTAAATTTA
>JBAYVM010000324.1:0-4070 GCA_041674645.1 Victivallaceae bacterium
ATACCACTTTTTTCTTTCTGCGGAGAATGCGCAAACGCGCTTTCATAAAATCCCATGGCGGTTGCGGCATAGCTCAATGCTTTTTTTGTCGTTTCCGGGTCATCTTGCTTGCGGTTGGGATGATTTGGCCATTTACTCTTTAAATCATAAGCGCTGCCCAGCCAGAAATCCCAGTAGTAGGAATGGTCCGGATCATGACTTTTAGCCTTTTTGTAATATTTAATCGCCAGGTCTGTATCTTCTCCATTAATGAAACGGGCGAAATTACCCACAATCTTTAAGTTGTCGGGATGTTTTTCCAGCTGTTCCAGCCAGAGTTTTTTTGCTGCCGGATAATTGTCTCCATCTCTAATTTGTCCATAAGGATTGTCGAGAATATCTTCCTCCGGATGATTTTTCATCAGCCACAGAATGTATTTTTCGCGCTTTTGTCTTATGTCTTTATCCGAATTGCTTTTCAAAAAATAATATCCCAACAGCATGGTTCCGGATTTTATGTCGTCCGGATTTTTTGCTATTTTCTGTTCCAGTTCTGCGGCTTCAGCCGCTGATATATTAGAACTTTTATTCGCAAGTTTTCCCGCCGATTCCGGCTTCTTTGTCTGGTCGGTCTCAGGTTTTACTGGTTCTGGCTTTTTGTCAACAGAATTGGTTGTTTGTACGGTTGCCGGTTGGGTTACAACGCTTTTTGTTTCTTTGACTTTTGAGTTTTCTGCCTTAAAACTTGGGATTTTGCCATCGTTGATTTGTTTTATCCAGTCGTCGCATGGTGTTTTATCCCAGAATTGAGAGCAGGAATGTAAAAATTGAATGACCGTGTCTTTTTGCCCGGCTTTGAGCAAATCTTTTGGCAGAGTGAAATCTATTCCCTGCTTGAATGATGCGGGCGCTTTTCCCGCTTCCAACAGATATTTCCCGGCTTCGCCGGTTTTGCCTTGCTTCGACGCTATTCTACCTAGAATGAGATTGCTGTTGAACATTAGCAGAGTGTAGTTTTCGTTTTTATTTCCAAGTGTTTTCGCCAGACGTTGCATTTCCTGTGCATGCTCTCCGGCTTCCTGAATTTTTCCAAGGGCAAAAGCTGACGTTGCCATGCGTGAAATTACGAAAAACCTGGAGGAGTCATTGGTGAGCTTTGGATAGGCTTTTTTATATTCATCCAACGCTTTTTCCGGCTGTTTGCCCCAGAAATAAATATTACCCAACCGTTGAGCCCATTTCGGATTTTCCGGATCCAGAGACTGCCCCTTTATAAAGAATTGTTCAACTAACGGCTTGTCGATACTGTACAGACTCATTCCGGCGTTCCAGAAAACTTGTGCGTTATTCGGATATTTTCCGGTTTGCTCAATCCAAAGTTTTTTTGCCGCATTAATTGTTGTTTTTGACTTGCGATCTAACATTACATTGTATGTGTCAAATAGCATAGCGTCGGGATGATGTTCTATCATCCATAAAATATACTTGTCACGTTTCTGCCGCGCCATTTCATCTCCGCGGTATATGTGATTCCAATAGCCGAGCAGAATGGTAATGGTATTTACATCGTCCGGATTTTTTAATAGTTTCTGTTCCAGTTCCGCAACCTGTTTGGCAGACAATCCGTAACCAATCATGGAAAGACGACTTGCCTCTTTTTTATCGTGCAAACTGTTGGCTTTGACCGATTTTAGCGACAATTCCGGTGATTTTTCCGCAGGTTTTATATTTTTCAACATTTTATTTCCGCCAGGCGGGTTGAATTCCAGCGCACTGCCGGGAATATCTTTGTTGATAACCGGATAGTACGTTGTTGTGACTTCTGTCCGGAAGTAAGAAAATACATTTTCTTCGTCAATTTTACGCACGAGTAACGTATTTTTATCAATCCAGATGGTGGTTGGTTTACGGATTACATTGGCATTGTCATTTTTATAGATAAATTTGCCTTGAACTCGAAAACATTTGGAGTTGTCAAAGCTGCCATCTTCGAGCAGTTTTGTTTCTTTCAGGTCAGATAATTTGCTTCCTCCGGCTTCTGATAACAGCAATGCCGGAATTGTATGCGCTGAGCCGCTGGATACACCGGTGGCGCCAGCCAATCCAAAACTGAGCGATGTGGCTTTGGTAACAATGTTCGGATTTGTGGCATAAAACCAGGTTAAAACTTCATCTCCTTTTCGCCAGACGATATAGCACGGTTTTTCTTTAAGGAAGCTGTCAACTTTTTCTTTATACTCAAAACGGAACAAATCCGGACGGACAAAGGCAGTAGTGAAAGGCTTTTCCTCTACTCGTTCTCCAGTGTCTTGGAAGAATATAGTTTTTACCGTTCCTGAATCCTGGTAGGTTTTACATTTTGCATAGGTTTCCGCCATTTTGGCGATGATTTGTTCCGGCGTTAGCGCCGGGGCTGGCTTGGCGGCGCCGTAATGGCAACCGGCGATTGCCATTGTCAGCGTACTGCATATTGCTAATATTGAGAGTTTTAAAGAGATGCTGGTGTTCATGTTTAACTGCCTTTTTTTAGATAGAATTTTTCTGACGCGTTGTTCCAGACTGGAATAATTTCCCGCCATGCCGGCGGCGGCGGGGTAACTGCTGATCAGGCAGATTTTTTCAGCCAGTCCGGCGAGACATTGAGAATATACTTTCGGGGAAAGTTCACGGAGAACATAGTTGTCAGCGACTTCTTCACGGGCGATAGCGTGTTTTTTGCTGATGATGTATGCCAGCGGATTCCACCAGTTGACGGCAACGGAGATTCTTTTTAACACGCCGATGATGTGGTCGCAATGATAGATATGAGCCAGTTCATGCAGTAGAATACTCTTCAGTTCATTTTCGCTCAGCGTGGAGAATAATTTTTCCGGAATGATTATAATCGGGTTGAACAGGCCGATGGTAATCGGAGATTCAACTTTCGGCGAGGTGTAAATTTCCGGCAAATGTTGCTTGTTGAAGGTTCCTGCTGCGAGTTTCAGCAAGTGGTTTATTCTGGCGTCCGAAATTCTGTTCAGTCCGGAACAGAACCCGCGGATAAACGCGAGTCCGTAGGCGAGTTTCAACAACATGAAAATAATGCCGCACGTCCAAATCAACGCCAGTACATTTATGCAGTGAACGGCTTTAAGTTTAAAAGTCTTGACTGGTTTAGCGGCGACAACAACTTTCGGCGTTGGTTCCGCGAGAAAAGAATTTTCCATTCTTAGTTCAGGCTGTGGAGCTGGATAATCTGACGGCGCTATATCTGATGCGGAAGCTGCCACTGGTGATGGCGTTGGCTCAGGAGTTTTTACGGCGAAACTGGAAAAATCTGCATTGTACCATGTTATGTCAGAAGCATGAAAAGCAACTGACAGGATAAAAACGCCGAACAGGGAGAGAAGTGTTCCGGCGGCAGCAAGACTGCGCAACGGCGCGGATTTGCGGGTTAACAGCAACACGGCGATAAGTCCGATGACTGACACGATGACGAGTTGTCCGCTTAAATCGGTCAGTAATCCGTTCAGGCCGCCATTTGAAAACAAGTTTAATGAAAGCATAATTTTTACTCCTCGTATTTGTCGATGAATTCACGCAATTTTCTGATTTCTTCCGGGGAAATGTCGGAATTGGCAAACAGCGATCTCACCAGTTCCACGCAGGAACCGCCGAATATCCGTTCCTTGATATCTACAGCGATTGCCGCAGAAGCTTCGTGACGCGGAACGGTGGCGGTAAACAGGAATTTGTTGCCGTCTTCGCGGTGCGAGAGCCAGCCTTTTTCTTCCAGCCGGTTGACCTGGACTTGAATGGTGGTTCGTTTTAACTCTTTCTCTTTGCCGGAGTTGACATGGTTCATGATTTCAGTGGCAGTGAGTTCTCCCGCCTGCCATACTGCGTCCATAATTTCAAATTCCGGCGGCGTAAGCTTGGGTAATTCATGGTTTTTCATTGCAAAATTCTCCTTGACTACATTTGTCGTTGTTGATAATATTGACGACATTTGTCGGCATGTCAAGTGCGTGCAATAATAAAAATCAAATATTTTTAAGAATTATGTCTTTTGTCAGAATTTAATTGGAAGATGATAAAAAATAACAATTCCG
>JBAYVM010000325.1:0-4068 GCA_041674645.1 Victivallaceae bacterium
TTCCATGCCCCCCGCGCCCGATAACTTTAATCTTAAAAAAACCGGCGGCCGCCATAATTGTGCCTGAACGAGTGATAATTGAACCGGCAGGATAACTGGAAATAGCGTGCAGCGCCACGATTGCAGCGGGTGCGGGATTTTCCAGCGCACCAGCTTCAACCAGGTATTTACCCAACGCCGCGATTTCTTCTCCGGGCTGAAAAACAAAACGTACAGACCCCTTAAGTTCGTCTTTGAACGAATTTAATACTAGAGCGGTTCCAGCCAGAATCGCGGTATGCCCGTCATGTCCGCAAGCATGCATCAGTCCGGGAATTTGAGATTTATAAGGCAGGTCATTCAATTCATTAAGCGGCAAAGCATCCATGTCTGCCCGGAGCGTGACGTTTTTACCCGGAGCATTACCGTTTAGCATACCAACCACATCGGTTTCGAGAAACGGCGGCAGCAGTTCCAGTTCAGTAAAGCTGAGGATATTTCTTATCAGTGTAGACGTGGCATGTTCGTTGCCCGCCAGTTCCGGATTCCGGTGAATATTCTGCCGCAATTCAATAATTTCCGGCAGAATGTTTTCAATAGTCTTAACGATTTCTTTTTTGGAAATCATATTGTTATTTTCCTGTGGGTAGTCAGGTTACAGTTCGCTGAAAACAAATTTGCCATCAACCACAGTTGCAACCGCCTTGCCTTTAAAGGTCATGCCATTGTATGGAGTATTTCTGGATTTAGAATAGAACTTTGAGGCATCAACCGTAAATTCTCTGTTCAAATCAATAATAGTAATATCCGCCGGATTGCCAGCAGCCAGAGATTTATTTTTGAATCCCAAAATTTCAGCAGGTCCGACGGTAAATTTAGACACAAAACTGCTGATGGAAAGCACTCCGGTGTGATAAAGTTCAGAAAGGCAGACAGGAATTGCAGTTTCCAAACCGACAATACCGAACGGAGCGTAATCGAATTCTACCAGCTTTGCGGTCGCTGTATGCGGAGCATGGTCGGTGGCAATCACGGTAATCGTTCCGTCTGCCAAACCTTGAATCAACGCTTGACGGTCGTATTCTGAACGCAACGGCGGATTCATTTTGTAATTAGTGTCAAATTTTTTGATGCATTCATCGGTCAGGGAAATGTGATGCGGAGTAACTTCCGCGCTTATGAGAATACCTTTTTCCCGCGCATGGCGAATCATGGACACGCCTTCCTGGCAACTCAAATGCTGGATATGTATCCGGCAACCGCTCATCCGGGACATAATAATATCTCTGGCAATCATCAATTCTTCAGACGCGGAAGAAATCCCTTGCATGCCGAGCAGTACTGACCAGACGCCTTCATGCATAACGCCTTCGCCTTTCAGGCAATCATCTTCACAATGATCAAGAATCGGCAAACCGAAAGACGCGGTGTATTCAGCCACATGTCGCATCAGTTCATGGTTTTGAATACATTTTCCGTCATCGCTGACCGCGACCACTCCGGCAGCTTTTAAACTGCCGATTCCAGCCATTTCCTTACCTTCAAGATTTTTGGTCATACAACCGCAAGGATATACTTTAACTTTACCTTCACGCTCAGTATGTCGTTTGATATATTCAATTGCTCCCGGGGTATCCGCCGCCGGACTGGTATTAGGCATCGGCACAATTCCGGAAAATCCTCCAGCGGCGGCGGCCATCGTTCCAGTCGCAATTGTTTCAGCCGCATGGTTGCCGGGCTGCCTTAAATGCACATGCATATCAATAAATCCCGGAGCCACTATCAATCCGCTAACATCAATCGTTTCCGGATTAACCACACTTTCCGGTTCAACAATTACTCCGTCCATGACACCAATATCCATTACAGCATCAATTCCGCGAAAAGGATCGACCACCCGGCCGCCGGTCAAAATATAACTTTTTTTCTTATTCATTTTTGTAAACACCCCGCTACAAGAAACAATACCGCCATTCTTACGGCAAGACCATTGGTCACCTGTTCCAAAATTACTGATTGCGGCCCGTCAGCAATTGACGAGTCGAGTTCAACATCCCGATTAATCGGCCCCGGATGCATCACCAATGCGTCCGGCTTGAGATATTTTACCGTTTCCCGGTTTAAACCGAAAAACCTGGCATATTCATTGGTACTGGGGAAAAATCCGGAACGTTGCCGTTCGTGCTGAATGCGCAACAGATTAACCACATCGGCGCCTTCCAGCGCTTCTTTCAGGTTATGGCACACTCTTACTCCGATTTTTTCAAAATCTTTCGGAACCAGGGTTGCCGGACCGGCAACGGTAACTTCCGCGCCCAGTTTAAGCAATCCCCAAATATCACTTCGAGCTACCCGGCTGTGTAATATATCGCCGACAATAACCGTTTTCAGACCTTTAATCCGGCCTTTTTTCTCCCGGATAGTGAATAAATCCAATAACGCCTGAGTCGGATGGCTGTGCGCCCCGTCTCCGGCATTCAAAACGCCACATTCAACATTCTGGGCGATAAAATTCTGTGCGCCCGGCGCCGAGTGGCGCATGACAATCAAATCCGCCTGTAAAGCTTCAATATTTTTTACTGTATCCAGCAAAGTTTCGCCTTTCTGCAAACTGCTGGCGTTGGCGGAAATATTAATAATGTCAGCGCTGAGCCGCTGTTCCGCCAGTTCAAAAGATATCCGGGTTCTAGTACTTGGTTCAACAAAAAAATTCACCACGGTTTTACCGCGAAGCGCCGGAACCTTCTTCACATTGCGTTGAGAAACTTTTTTGAATTCTTCAGCTGTATCGAGAATTAACTCGATCTCCTCCCGCTCTAAATCATACAGACTCAACAAATCTTTTTTTGTCCATGTAACTTCCATATATTAATCGCCTTTGGTTGATGTTTCCCAATCCACTTCAAAGATACCATCATGCCCGTCTGACTCCTCAAATTCCACCACTATTTTCCGCCCCTCGCCTGGAATAATTTTCATTCCGGCGTAATCCGCGAGAATCGGAAATTCCCGGTTGCCGCGGTCAACCATTACCGCCAGCCGAATCAACGGCGGCCGACCGTAATCAGTAATCGCATCCAACGCTGCTCTAATCGTCCGGCCGGTTGACAACACGTCATCAACCAGAATAACCGCCTGACCGCTGATGTCAAACGGAATTTCTGTTTCCCGAATTATCGGCAATGCGCTACGAATACCAACATCATCGCGGTACATGGAAATATCCAGCAGAGCCAGTTCAGGGCAGAAACCGGTTTTTTGTTCAATTTCGGCAATCAGCCGACGGGCCAGCGGCACACCTTGCTTGTGAAGTCCGATAAATGCAAATTTCTTGGATTTACTGCTGTTGAACTCGGAAATTATCGCATCCGCAATTCTGCTGATTGCGTTTTTGACTTTGCCGCTGTCGCATATTTGTGTTTTCGCTGGCATAATTAAACTCTGATTTAATGTTCTACAATTTTTCAAAAATAATCCATCTATCTCAACTTTCCAATCCACATTCCCCAAATTTGACTTTTTTATTCGCTCGTATCAACAGTACATCGTTTTTTCAGCGTTATCAAATTTACTCACACATGATAATGCAAGCCGAAATCTGATGATTGAAAAATTGAGTGTAGTAGCCACATCATAATTCTACCTGTTATGATTTACTCTTTTCTGGTATTCCTCTTCGGATATTTTTTCAATTTTTCCACTGACATAAGCTACCATTCTAAAAGATTCACAATTCTTCTTTGCTGGTCTTCTATCCTGTCCCCAACTTGTTGGAGTTGCCAACATTATTTGATTACTACCGTTTTTAACATTTTTTAACGTTGAAGGACAAAAATAAATCCAATCAAATTTCCAGTCACTATTTACTCCCGGCAATATAAACTTAGGTATTTTTCCCACAAAGTACGTCCTCGCCAATACGCTTAGACTAACAGGCCATATTTCATTATTGTCGTCATAATACATAGAACATGCAAGATTGAGTTGTTTCAAATTTTGACGTATGAATTTCTCATAACTATTTCTATAATCGTAACTCAATCCCATCCAAACCATGCATAAAAAGGAACCCACAATCAGTGCAATCAA
>JBAYVM010000326.1:0-4068 GCA_041674645.1 Victivallaceae bacterium
TCAGGCTGCCATCAAAAAAGCGCATGACGCCCATCATTCGATTATCCTGCTTGATGGGAAAAAGCTTGTGGAACTTATGCATCAGCATAATGTCGGTGTTCAAGTCCGTGATATATACGAAATTAAAGAAGTCGATGGAGACTTTTTTGAAGAAACGTAGAAATATCGGGGTCAGTTGACCAATAATTTTCAAAGGAAATGAATGAAAGCGTTCTTCTCTCGACCAATTACCTCACGAGGCTTTGACTGGAAGCTTGCGTTCTTCTCAGGCATCATTTCGCTCATCATGTTGATAGAGTTCGGAAGTTATTCAATCAGCACCGGCAGGCACTGGCATATGCCTATCCTCTTTGCTCTCCTCGTCATATCGAACTTTAGTCATGCATATCGAATGCGAAAGAAAATAAAGAATTGCGAAAATATCCTGACAAAACATATTGAGCAAAACTAACCTACGGATAAAACGAGTTGGTTTAATATTTTTAAGAGGAAACATGAAAAAAGTAATAAGTCTGGTTTTTGTAATATCAGTATTTATATTTAACGCATTATATGTGTGGATGCAATATCAAGACCGGTTAAATGTGTATAGGCGTCCAATGCAAAGTGAACTGTCCACTATACATGAGGCGCTCGTCAAATATTATGAGTTGAAAAAACAACTCCCAGTTGTGCTTGAGGATTTATATAAAGGAACATCTGATAAGAATGTTTTTCTCAAGAGTCTTGAAGCGCCCGCTAATGATGAAATCAGCTTTTTTTCAAAGGGGGAAAAATATTATTTACCTTTTTTATATGACGCAGAACTCAGAAAGACGTATAAAGATTCTCCTCACGATACTATAATCGTTGCATCTCCTAGATTTAAAAATAAAAGATATGTGTTGCAACTGAAAGATGTCATTAATTATCATCCAACGCAGTACACGGTAACGACAGACGTTATCATAGCGATGGATGAGGATAACTTTCAAAAGCAGGCAAAAAAGCAGAATTGGCAGATACCGATTCAGCCTCCAGTTAATCGAAAGTATTAGTGCTTTTTGGGGCTTGAAAAATCAATTATAGAACCGGCTGGCAGCTAAACTATAAACATGGGCAATTATGGACAAATTAACGCAATCGTAAATACTTAGGAGTAGAGATGTTAAAAAGAATAATGACGGTGAATTTGTCCGGTCGAATAACTTGGATTTTACTTATTTTGCTTTCAATTTTTTTACATTATTTTGAGGTGTACATGTACTGTTCGACTCATTGGCTTCGAGCTCCGGGTGCCCGTACATTGATGTGTATAAGCGGATTGAGCGTACTTGCTGCCTTGTTTCTACTTTGGACGTTATTTGCTCCTGTAAAAAGCTGGTTTATCAGAATTGCTATTGCCATTTGTGTTGTATTGTTACACGGTTTTTGTCATCCAACTCTATAAAAAAACTGATGTGCGTATTGGGGTAAAAAAACTTGGGGTATGTCGGGGTCAAACTTTAGCTTTTGTGTTTTAGTGCAGGGAAACACTAATTTGGAGAACCGGATTGCAGTTAAACTATAAACATGGACAAGATGGGAAAATCATTATGAAATACAGAATTTATCCAGTTTTAAAAGATAGTTTTTTGTTTCTTATGATTATTTATGTCATCATTGAGTTACAATTCGGATTTAGTAAATTTTACATAATCAGAGAATCACCTTCAAGTAGAACAAATTATATTCTTAATGTTGTAGCAAGGACTATTGAAGAGAGTGTCGCGGCTCCGCCTGAGCATTCATCCAGAGAAGAGCTTAGGAAATGGATCCGTAATAATGGACTCAATAATTTTTTACCTAATCCAGAGTGGCGACCTGAAAAATATTTTGCAAGTAAAAATAATACTTGTGATTTTTTTGGAAACCCACTACATATTGATTATACTGGAAATTTTCCACAGAATATATCTGCGCATAAATTTAAAAAACTGAAATACAATTTAGTTGTCTGGTCTTCTGGTCCAAATGGTATAAATGAGTGGGGAGAAGGCGATGATGTCGTATATAAATAACCGATTATTTTACTGAAACGGCATGAAACTCTACAGTTTTTTCACAAGGAGCTCTGAGGCGGATGAGAACAATTGAAATATGTAATTTGGAAAAGAAGATTTCTGATTCTTTTACTTGGTGTCTGTTGGTTGTTGTATTTATATTAGCAACCATCTATCACGGCGGTATGAATATATCTTTGGTTGCAGTAATGTGTTTTTTCTTATTTTGGATTTGGCGGTTTAGACGTAACCATATTACTTCGATTAACAGACATATCGTAAATCTGCTTTCCATTGCAACCGGAATATTTATCCTATATTTCTCTTTTACAATGATTTATAATTATTGTACCGGCAATGCTTATTTCTATTACATGTCGGATAAAATTGCAATTATAACGGCAATCTTATCAATTCCGTTTTTTCTGCCGGTGTATAATTGCCGGAAAATAAAATTACCGGAGAAAAGATTTTTGACAGAACTGTTCCTGATGGTTATATCTTTTATCGTTCTTTCAGTTTATTGTGCTGTTTTATGGAAAAATGGATTTACTACGCCATTTGTTGCATAAGCGTTTAATATCTTAGTTGCGTGTTGGCTTTTGAGGTATATCTGGGTCAGCTGCGGAAGCGGGTCGCGACATGACTTTCCATCCGATGGCCAATGGAAATAATCACGCCGAGATTGCAAAAATCAACCATGCGACTTATTTTTCTTTTGCCCTCTCACTGAACTATCCGGAATTTCCAGATGGTTGACTCGGGCTGAAGCTCATTTATGATATTCAGAGCTCAATACTTGAGCAGGAGCATGTGTTTAATTGGAAATCGGTTTTTTCTTAATTTTAACTTGCTTGTTTCCTGCGCAAAACATTCCTGTGAGCGTGCGAACGTTCCTGACGGAAGCGTATAAGTTACGAGGCTGCGGCATTCAATCAGACGCCTTTACTGAGCTCTAAGCTAAAAATAACTGAGAGTTATTTTACCTGAACCGGCGAAAATGCGTGTTCATCCTGCCGAATCGGCCATTGCATCATGTTTGCATTGCGCTTTTGAACTTGCAAGCCACGGTTGTGGCGATATCTCCAACTGCGCCAATACAATCCGGTTGAACTGCGATAGAAGCAATTTTTTCTTTCTGAGTTTTTATTTCATTCCTAATTACGGCTTAACATGTTCCTAACAATCGCGGGTTAACTTTATTATCAAAAGCCCGAATCGCGGGTTGAATACAAAAAAATATTGGAGGGCAACATGAACAAGTTGTTAATCGCAGGAATGGCAGCGGCAGTGGTAGGAATATCCGGCGCGTCTGCTCAAGAAATGACGTTAAACGGCGCTGGCGCATCGTTTCCAGCTCCGCTTTACCGGGTGTGGACGTATAATTACCAGAAAGCGGCCGGAGTTAGAATAAACTACCAGTCCGTCGGGTCTGGCGCCGGCATCAATCAGATTAAGGCGAAAACCGTGGATTTCGGTGCGTCTGATGAGCCGTTAAAAAAAGAAGAACTTGACCAAGCCGGGCTGGTGCAGTTCCCGATGGCGATGGGTGGCGTGGTAGTCATCGTCAATCTGCCGGGAGTTGAAAACAATCAGTTGAAGCTTGACGCAAAAACACTGTCCGAAATTTTCCTCGGCAAAATTACTAAATGGAATGATGAAGCGATTCTGAAGCTCAATCCGGGGCTGACGATTCCGGTATTGCCGATAACCACCGTTCACCGCGCTGATGGTTCTGGAACCACATGGATTTTTACCGATTACCTGGCAAAAGTTTCCGATGAATGGAAAAGCAAAGTTGGTTGTGGCAAAGCGGTAAAATGGCCGGTCGGACTTGCTGGTCCGAAGAATCCCGGAGTATGCAACAATGTACGCAAAGTCAGCGGCAGTATCGGTTATGTGGAATACGCTTATGCGCTTGAAGCCAAATTCCCGACCGTGCAGTTGCAGAACCGTGATGGCAAGTTTGTCGCTCCGGAAATAAAGGCTTTCCAGGCCGCCGGAATGAATGCTGATTGGGCGAATGCTCCCGGATTTTTCATGGAAA
>JBAYVM010000327.1:0-4066 GCA_041674645.1 Victivallaceae bacterium
CAAAATGGTTGGGATCAAAGCAGAAAAAAACAAATTCACCGGGAGCTTCCGGTTGATGCTCTAAATAATGTTCGATGCCGTTGAACAGAAAAAAAGCTCTTCCGCGCCGGAATTCACAGTTTTCGCCGCCAATATATTGCATTCCATTATCATTAAGGCAGAAAAACAGTTCGTGCATGTCGTGGCGGTGCGGCAACATTTTCCGGTCATGAAAGTTGTGGCAGCTCCATAGCATATTTGTACCTTTGTGTATTTTTAATATTCTTTTGTGTAGGATAAAAAATATTCGTAAGTGTATAATATTGCAAAATAGAATATATGTCAACAACTTTAAAGGAAAATAAAGATGGATTTCAATAATTTTAACTGGAATGAAACAACAGACATTTGGGAAAAATGGTGGAACGGAGAACTCGGGCGGCCGATTTTTAACGTGTCAGTGACTCCGGCGGAAATAAAAGCCTCATCGTCATTACCATTGCATCATTTTATGTCATTTTATGATTTTTCGGTTGATCCTAAAGATATTTTAAAGCGACATGAAGACACATTGCACGGATGTAAATATTATGATGCCGGTTTTCCTCGAAGCTGGATAAATTTCGGGCCGGGAGTGCTGGCTGCATTTTGCGGCGGAGAAGGAATTAACGGCGAAAGCACTGTATGGTTTGAGCCGGGAAAATTTGCCAGGCGTAATATTAAAGACGTACAAATCAAACTAGATAAAACCAGTCCTTGGTTTAAGCGGGTTGAATCATTCTTTACCGCCGCTGTTGACTTGTGGCATGGCAAAGTTAACGTGGGAATGACCGACCTGGGCGGTAATCTGGATGTTCTAAGCTCATTTATGCCCGGAGAACAACTGCTGCTTGACCTCTACGATCAACCGGAGGAAGTTGACCGTTTGCTATGGGAAGCTCACGATGCCTGGTGGGAGGCGTTTAATCACTTTAACGGCATTCTCGGACCGGTCAACCCCGGTTGCTCCAACTGGGCGGGAATGTTGTCTAAAGAATCGCATTACATGCTGCAATGCGATTTTGCTTATATGATTTCTCCGGACATGTTTGGCCGGTTTGTCATGCCGGAACTTACTGCGACCTGCCGCCGGTTGAAACGCGGTTTTTATCATCTGGACGGAAAAGGTCAGTTGCCGCACCTGGACCAGTTGCTGGCGATGCCGGAAATGGCCGGCATTCAATGGGTACCGGGATCCGGTGCGATGCCAATAGACCAGTGGCCGGAAGTGTTCAAGAAAATCTGCGATGCCGACAAAAAAGTATGGCTAAGCTGCAATCTGGACAATGTGGAAAAGATTTTTGACCAGGGCGGCAAGCCAGAACTGTTCATGGTTATCGTACAAACCCTTCCAGGCCGCGAAGGAGATTTGATCAAACTGATGAAAAAATACGGTGCAATTTAAGTTTCCGCATAAAGCGACAAAGCTCACGAGTTTTCCATAATGCCTGGTTCCGTGAGCTTTTTTATTGGATTTATTTCATGCCCAGTTCAGCTTTTCTGACGAGAAAATCTTCATATTTTTCTTTGCCCATGTAACGTTTGGCGATAACCGGAGCATTGGCGATATCGCACAGAATCAGCGCATCCAGCGAATTGCCGAATTTCGGGTCAATATTAAAGCTGAGAAATTTTCCGTTCAAACGCAGATATTGACGAATCAATACCGGGGCATTTTTTAAGTGCGGTTCGATTTCGGCGATCAGTTCATCAACATCCTCAATTTTTTTCAGCATAGTGCGGCAGTTGCGATCCCACAGTTTTACCGGTTTAATTTTCGGCGGACAGACGGCCTTGACTTCGCCGGCGAGCGCGTCGTCGAAATGTTTATCCTGAAGAAATTCGACCAGCATCTGTTTGCTCATGGAATGATATTCGTTGCTGATTGACACCGGGCCGAACAGTTTTGAATATTGCGGATTCCGGCAGATGAACGCGACGATTCCTTTCCACAGCAATCCCAGCGCGACTGGATTTTTCTGGTATTTCTGTTGAATAAACGAGCGTCCCAACTCCATTGACGGATTCAATGCTTCCAGCATTTTGTCGGAATAGTGGAACAGCGTCGCGCTGTACAATCCTTCGCGTCCGAATTTTTTCAGCAGTTCATCCGCCAATCCCATCCGGTAGGCTCCAATAATTTCCCGTTCTTCGCCGCTCCAGAGAATCAGATGCCGGTAATGCAAGTCCCACCAGTCGGTATCAGACGCTTTGCCGGTGCCTTCTCCGGCAGCGCGGAATGTTTCCTCGCGCAGTCTGCCAAGTTCAGTCAACGCAACTGGAATGCGGTCTGCGGGTGCGCAATATACTTTATACTGTCCGCTTTCCAGCAGCAGGCAGTCCGCGTCGAGACGAGACATTTCTTCCGTCAGAAGTTGCTGATCAACCGGCCCAATAATTGGTTCCATCCGGCGGCGCGGCTTGAATCGCGCCAGGCGTTGTTCGCGCTTGAGTTTTGAACTTTTCCGGCGTTGTTCGGTTTTTCCGTCCGATGACAACACATAGGTTCTCATGCGCAGGTAATCCATGAGTTTCCCCGCTGACTCGAATTCTGCGCATTTTTCTGCCGGAATCATATTACTGATTTTAAAAGGCAAAGCCTGATTCCGGTTGCGCAGGAATTCGCGCGGCAACAACAGTGTCCGCAATCGCGGATGCACCATGCCCATCATCTGGAACAGATGACTGTTGTGGCCGTCAAAATAAACACAAATAACATTACATTCCGCTTTGCGGATAAGCATTCCAACCGTTTCCGCCCACTTGCCATCGGCCACTACGCCGTGTTCCGGTTGAAAACTGGAAACTTCCCCGGCCGGAAATACGCCTAACACATGACCTTCCTTCAGATAACGCAGGGCGGAACGTATTCCGCTGAGATTGTCTCTGGCGGCCGCTTTGCCGCCGAACGGGTTCACCAGCAACAGATCATTTTGTAACTCAGGGACTTTTCCCAGCAAATGATTAGCCAGCAGTTTTACATCCGGCCGGATCTGCCGCAACAACGATAACAGCGCCATGCCTTCAATCGCGCCGTAGGGATGATTTGCCACTACCACCAGCGGACCTTCCGCCGGTATGTGCGTCAACAGTTCGCTATTGGAGGTTAATTTTACATTCATAGTTGTCAACACGTTTTCCGCAAAATTCCCTTCGGAATTCAACCGGCAGGCATTATTATAAATCTTGTCAACCCGTCCGATGCCAAGAGCGCCATTCACGACCGGGCGCATTGCTGTTGCCAGCGGTAACGGAAAATTGGTTTTCAGCATCTGTCCTATTTCCTGACTGATTAATCTCTGTTGCATATCTGTATCTCCATATCTTGTTTTTTGTTTCTGAACGACAACATCTGTTTAAGCAGTTGCCATGCCAGAAACATGTCTATAGTATATATTTCATTGATTTGCAGTATGTTAGGCGATTATTTGAATTTGATTATAAAAAATTACCATCTGGATTTTTAATAATTTAGCGCATTTTATGGACACATGTTGTACATTTTATGAACAATGCATATATTATAATTCAGAATTAACCGGCATAAAAATCAGGAGGCGGCGATGGGATTATTTAACGACAACGAACAAGCGGCAGGCGAAGCTATTGCCGCGCTGAGTTTTACCAACCCTTTCCTGCCGGAGCGCATAAAGTTGGAGAAAATCATTCTGCGGGAGTCTTATCTGGAGCAGGGCGATGTTTGGAGCGTTGACCCGACTAACGGGAATTCCCGCCGGAATCTGGAGGAAATCCGGAAGCGCACGGCGGAATTAGCCGGGGAACTATGTGGACGGTTGCGGGAAAAATCTGTTAAGGCGACGGCGGCGGAGTTTGATATTTATGAAAATATTGTGATTTATTATCTGTTCGACAAATACCGTCAGCCGATGCTAAATTTTATTCTTGACGAATCCGGGCGGATGAATTGCGGCTTTTTTCGGGGTTTTGATGTTGAGTTCAAACATTATCTGAACATTCCAGGTCAAAATGCGGCGGCAAAATTTTCTGCGGTGAAAGTTTTTGAGATGTATTTTCAGGTTCACCGGGC
>JBAYVM010000328.1:0-4060 GCA_041674645.1 Victivallaceae bacterium
AAACCTTTATGTTAATCTGATTATTCTTTATGGTCAACAAAAATACACGTTCAATCAGCCAAAGCAAGGATTCGTCGTGAATGTGGCCGCCAATTTTTATGAGCTTGCGTGAATCTTTGGGAGAATACAATAAAAAAACTCCCGTTTTAACGACGGGAGTTCTTTGGTTGATAAAGGTATTTCTACAGATGTGAAAGTGATTTTTGCCCCAGCGGGAAAACGTTGAATCCGAGTTCAAACAGTTTTTGATGGTCAAGCAGATTTCTGCCATCAAAGATGAAAGCCGGTTTTTCCATTACTGCAAAGAGTTTTTTGAAATCCAAATCGCGGAATTGTTTCCATTCAGTCAGAACGGCGATGCAGTGTGCGCCAGCGGCGGCTTTATACGGGTCGGATTCAAATGCGAACTTGCCTTCAGTGTCAGCCAAATCAATGGCGGCATTTTCCAGCGCTTCCGGGTCATGAATGGAAAGTTCAGCCCGTTCTTCCAGCAACATTTTGCTGATATAGATAGCTGGAGATTCCCGAGTGTCGCCAGTGTCGGCTTTGAAAGCAAAACCGAAAATGGCAATTTTTTTCCCGGCGATAGTATTGAACATCCGCTTGACGATATTCCGGACAAATCTTGAAGCCTGGTAATCATTGATTTTGACGACTTGTTCCCAGTACGCCGCTACTTCCGGCAGTCCGTAATGTTCACACAAATAAACCAGATTGAGAATGTCTTTTTTGAAGCACGAGCCCCCGAAGCCGATACTGGCGCGGAGAAACTTTGAACCGATGCGTGAATCCATACCCATGGCGGATGAGACTTCCAGAATATTTGCGTCAGTTTTTTCGCAGAGCGCGGAAATGCTGTTGACTGAAGATATGCGTTGCGCCAGCATGGCGTTGGATACCAGTTTTGACAGTTCACTGCTCCAGACATTGGTTGTTTTGATTTTTTCGCGCGGAACCCAGTGGTCATAGATATCAACAATTCTTTGAAGCGCTTTTTGTCCGCTGGGTGTTTCCATCGCGCCGATAAGTACGCGGTCGGGATTCTGCAAATCGCCGACCGCAGTGCCTTCCGCCATGAATTCCGGATTGGAGATAACTTCAAAATTCAATCCTTTGGTGTTGGACTGAAGAATCCGGTGCATGGCCTGAGCCGTTCTTACCGGAAGCGTACTTTTTTCAACAACTATTTTATCGTCATCGGCGTGTTCAATTATGCTCCGGGCGGTTTTTTCCCAGAATTGCAAATCGGCGGCTCTGCCGGCGCCTTCGCCAAAGGTTTTTGTCGGAGTGTTGACGCTGACGAAGATAATTCCGGCTTCTTTAATCCCTGCGATAACATCGGTGGAGAAGAACAAGTTTCTGCCGCGAGCGCGTTTGACCACTTCATCCAAACCTGGTTCATATATTGGCAACTTATCCGACTGCCACGCCTTGATTCTGGCTTGATTCATGTCAACTACAATGACTTTGTAGTCCGGACATTTATCGGCGATTACCGCCATTGTCGGTCCACCAACATAACCGGCTCCGATACAGAGAATAGTTTTATCCATGATTCCTTTATTACCTTTTGGTTCCGCGTATAATGTCTTGCGTGAAAAAATAAGATAACATGTTTTTGCAAGCTTGCCAGCCATGGGAAAAAATAAAAAATAAGCCAAGGTTGGCGGATGTAAGATTTTATTGAGCAGCAGATAAAAAACCTTAATAGCGATAAAAAAAGACCTCCCCGGGGAAGGGGAGGTCAAACAAAAGAAGGAAAGAGAGGGTCGATAACTTTAATGTTAGACACTGGGTTGCCGCAGTTGTTCCATATTTTTTAACTTTTTATAAAAAAAGAAATTATTTTTATAATTAGATAATGTTTCGATTAACAGAGCTCAGGATTAAATAAAAAAACCTCCCCGGGGGAGGGGAGGCCAAACAAAAAAGGAAAAAGAGGGTCAAAAACTGTAAGGTTAGACACTGGTTTTCCACTTTTGTTCCAGCTTTTAATGCTTTTTGTAAAAAAAAATTATTTTATCATTCAGATAGTTACTAGTAAACAAAAAGACCTCCCCGGGGAAGGGGAGGTCAAACAAAAGAGGAAAGAGAGGGTCAATAACTGTAAAGTTAGACACGAGATTGACGCTATTGTTCCAGCTTTTTTCGCTTTTTATAAAAAAATTATTTTATAATCAGGTAATATTCCGGATTGACGAATCCAGTACGGTTGGATTTGAAACTGGCGCCGGCAAAGCTGAAATCGGCAGCTGAAGAACCCGATGAGACTTGCCGGTAGGAGAATGCTTCCAGGGCATCGACGTGCCCGTCGGCGAAAACGTGATTTGCTCTGGAATTGTGCCGGAAATGGGTGCTTGGGGTTGGATAATACGAACCGTTGAAACCACTAAAACTGTACCACCACATTGGCATTGTCAAACTGGGATACTCCCGAACAGTGTTGGATGGAGCAAAAGTCGGGCTGATTGCGGTGTCGGCAATCATCACCAGTTTACTGGCGCTACGATTTTTTATGTCAGACATTTTGGCAGAAATATTTTCGCCGCGAGTCGGAACACTGCCGAAACTGCCACCTTCCGCATAGCCATAGCCGCCCGCGCCTTTATCATATTCGCCGGGTACGTATTCCGCGAAATTCGGGCAGGAGGTAATTCCCCGGCCATTAATGTAACCGCCTAGTGTTCCTCTGGCCATATCCCAGGTGCCGTCGTCATTCTTATAACCACACCAATGGGTTTTATCGTCTGTGGAACGTTGTAAAGGATACCATTCGTTATTGTCATTGACATAAAGATTTACTACCAGACCCCATTGCTTGAGATTGGAGGCGCAGGAAATTCCTTTGGCTTTTTCTCTTGCCGCGCCCAGCGCCGGGAGCAACATTCCGGCAAGAATGGCGATAATAGAAATTACAACGAGGAGCTCCACAAGGGTGAACTTGTTTGTAATCAATGATTTACGTGTTGAATTGTACTTCTGAATGAGTTGGTCATTCCCGGCGATTTTCTTTCTGCTGTCCATTTTTAGACTTCCTTTTTACATTTGCGTAACGCGCACAACTGGAAGATTTCGCAGGAGAAAATGAGGAAACAGATGTGATTTTCATCTGTGTCGGCCTCATTTCTGACGCGGAATCTTCCGACGACATCTTCGGTCATGCACAAGCTCTGGCTTACAGCGTTTAGCGCTGATTACAGTTGCGCGACAGCTTCCGGTTTGCACGGAATTCATTGCTCATGACTTGCAATATTTTACTACTATAACGTTGAAGATTGAAAGTTCAACCGGCAACAGTGTATATTTTAATCTCATCATTCAGTAATTTCTTGCGCTATGTTGACAATGGTTGCTTCATATTGATTTTTCTCCTGGAATTTTATGATATAATATGTTTCTGTTCTGTTGAAGAAAACTGATTAAGGCTGTAATTTCAGCTTGGAAACAGAAAAACATAAATAGAGTTGAATGATGGAAATAAAAAAAGTAGTCTGGACGGGCAGTACGCAACTGGCTCCGGTTCCGGCAGCGCTGGTGGCTTGCGGCGGCGGGCAATACCAGCCTAATCTGATTACTATTGCCTGGGCGGGAATTGTTTGCAGCAAACCGGCAATGGTTTCAATCGCCGTGCGTCCGGAAAGATATTCCTATGAGATTATTAAAAACACCGGAGAATTTTCGATAAATCTGCCTACGGGAAAAATGGCCGAAGTTGTTGACTGGTGCGGGGTCGTCTCCGGTAGAGAATACGATAAATTTGCAAAAACCGGACTTACGCCGATGCCCGGCAACAAAATCGCATCTCCTATCGTCGCGGAATGTCCATTGGCAATGGAATGTAAAGTTACCAATATCCTTGAACTTGGCGTTCATCACCTGTTTCTCGCGGAGATTGTTGCGGTGCAAGTCTCTGAACATTTGATTGAACCAAACGGGAGTTTCAATCTGGAAAAAGACGGACTGCTGGCATTTGTTCACGGACATTATTATAATCTCGGTGAATGTCTTGGACATTTCGGTTTTTCCATCCGTCGCAAGCCCGGCAACATCGTCAGAAAGT
>JBAYVM010000329.1:0-4059 GCA_041674645.1 Victivallaceae bacterium
AAAGCATTAGTAACTGGCTCCCAACCTTTTCTCGCAATATTAATCAAATCTGGCAACCACGCCAGCGATGTTGCATAGCCGCGTACGGCATGAGCTGTATTTAACAGACAACCGGTATTTAGCGAAAAAAGCAATGCCACCTTGACCTGTTTTTCAATAATTCCTCGCCCTTCATCTTCACTATATTCAAGCCAATTTTTGAACCCTTTTGGCCCCCATTGCACCACAGGTTTTTTGCCCATCAACTTTCTAAGTCCCCACGCCCATTCCGTTTCCCCTAACCATGCCCCACCCTCTACCAGGGCAGCATCACAAGTTCTGGCAACCATGTAGTCACTAGGGGTGTTAGCCACCGTGGCTATTCTTTTGCCTCTGCTACTCTGGAAACTCTGCATATACTGAAGCAACTTCATATTCCCATATCCCTGACTAATATATGGTTTCCCCTCAGTAAATGACCTGGCGGGGATTTTGGGAATTGATTCATTAAAGTTTGGTCGTGGCCCTTGACAGTTATCAATATAAAGACTGCTTGGCTTGTACTCGGCTATTGTCATTTCCACTGTTTTTTTTAGGAATTCCCAAAATTTGCAAGCATAAGTAAATGACACATAAGAATCTCCATTCATCTTGTTCTGACGATGTATTGGCTTGCCGTTACTGCGAATTAAAATTGAATCCGGCCAGTTTTCAAAAACAACTCTAGGCCCGTTTTCAAAAGTTTCTCCCATAGAAACCGCACACTGTGTCTTTATCAATTCTGAACCTTCAGCTATTAACTTATTGGCTTTTGCTATAGACTGATTGCCAATAATGCTGTCTTCATAGTCTTTCAAATAGTTTTCGCCAAAAACTTTTTCATCTAGATACAATCCCAATCCATCCTTATGAGCATACCATTCGAAAATAAAGTTAATCCAATAAGTGCGAAATCGTCTGAATTCTTCCAAGGCTATTCCGTTGCACTTATAACCCACATGAGTTTTGAAGGTTTCGGCTGGCCCCAAAAGGCGCTGGTCAATGTTCTTAGCAAAAGTATAAAGTTTCGGGAACGCGGTATAGTACGAATTGAGAATATGCCGGAAACCGAATTTGCCTTTGATAGTCATAACCATGAAATTAATACTAACATCTTTTTCGTATGGCTCTAAAACAGTTTTTACGGAAAAATAAAAACCGCTTTGAGATGGGTTTATCCCTGAAGAGTGATAACTAAAATCTTGCCGGGGATCAAGTCCGAATCCTAAGACAAAGCTCTCATTTGATAAGGCGGCGGCAGGAAATTGCATCAAAGTTTGTATGCCTGAAAATTCTTTGCATATAAAATCGGCAGAACTATTGCCTGGTTTAGATTGTTCATCATAAATTTCAGGATAAATTTTGTCAGGAAGAGGGTAAATCTGCTCGTCAAAAGTATCAGAATTGGCAGCATAAAGATTTTCTTGATTTTTTTTAACCGTTTTTTCATTCAATCCATCCCAGTATCGCAACTCACGGTAATCGGCCACAGGGATAGCAATCCTAACCTCTAAAAACTTTTGCGTAGTAGTTGAATTTGAAAGCAATAGTGAAACCAGCCGCGTATCCGGGCAAATCTCTTTGATTTTGACGATGCGCCTTTTTATAACATCTCTGCTGGCAGGATTCTTTTCCTGACCGTCAAAAATCTGGATTAACTCCAAAGCGCTACTATTGTTGAGCAAAAGCATGTCTATCACTTTCTCTGCATGCTTAAATAAAACTGGTTTTCCGTTTTCCAAAGAATCTGTATGCATTATTTATCCTTATGCAATATTTATATTTTTTATGTAACGCATTGTCACAATAGATACTTGAATTGTTTATCTACTTTTTTAACCGTTGAGTAGAAAAATATTATACATTTTCAAACAACCATCTATGCTTGTTGTTATGATTTTAAAGCCATGAAAGAATTTTCTGATTCCTTTTTTTATTAATTTATTAGCTCAAAATCAATCGTTTTACTCGACTTTAGCAATCTATTTTCGTTATGCCCAAACGCCTTTTTATTTGTTCGGTACTGATTTTGACCTTTTGACTAAAAAATCCCGCTTTCTTGATACATTTTCTCTATAAACTTACTTCCTCCTTGATATTAAATTATTGTTTAGCAAAACCTTGCCATGTAATTGTCGAAAAACATCGAACCATAGACAATGTCTCCATAATTTAAAAATATTGATTCGAGATGCTGCTGGGCTCTTTTGCATGCGATATAAATCAAATCTTTTATAACCGAGCGTAATCTTCTGCGTTGAACTTTTAACTTTCGCGACAATGTGTCTTTCATTTTAAATGCGGATTGTCCAAAAAAACGCAAAACATTGAAAGCCAGCATCGCCAACAGAAACAGCAAGGCATTGGTGACAAACCTGCTTGATGCCAGACGCTCAAAATAAAAGTCGGATTTTAATTCGCTATGATACTGCTCGCCAGCGCCGGTGCTACACTCTCTAAAAATCTTTTGTTCCACTTTACCATTGCGATTATGCAGAAACACGCGTGAAACACGACACCAGAAAAAGAAGAAAAACTCGCCGTCAATGTGGCAGTCAATGCGCGGCTGAAGCCATCGGTTATCCGTGCCGAGCCGAGTATAAATTGGCTCTATCGCATAAGATTTTCTGCGGAACTTCGGCAATGTGAAAAATACGCGATTAATATAAAGCGTACCTAAACCGTCATAAATGCCGATATGGTAAGCATGGCCTCCCTTTAGGCCGCGCAAGATTATTTTGCTATTTCCGGCAGTTTCGCAAATTATTTCATGATTTCCAGTTATTTTAGGCGCTGAAGCATCAGTCATAATTGGTATTCCTTTTCTCATAATCAGGTATTTTTTTACTTCTCACTCCAAGATTTCAATGATATTTCTAATTTGTGTTTTTCCTCCGCCAACTCACGATTTTGATATGCTTTGCCGGTATCTGGTTCGCCAAGGAAACAACATCTAAGATTGTCCTCCAAAATACTTTCCGGAGATATTATCATTCCTTTTGTCGAAATAAGTTCGGCGGGCGTGAAATGTCCGTTCGCATTGAAAACTTCTGCGAAGCATATTCCCTGTCCGCCGAATCCGCACACCTCAAACCTCAACGCTTCAGGTATTTTATTTTTGTCAGTAAAAAACAAATATTCATATACGGCTTCCTCGAGATTTTCATTGTTTTTAAAGACATCGTCTGCTATCAGCACCCATTCTTTTCCATATTTGATGCTAATGACACATTTTTCCGCGGAATATTGATCCGACAGGCAGAAGCGGACGCGCAGCATCCCCTTCTTTTTTACGCAATCGCGTATTTCGCTGATAGCGACGATTGCGTTCTTATATGTTGAGGCAACAGTGTTAGGCTCTATGCCGGATCGATACGCATCCCACATTTCAACGCGTTTTTTCCCGAGGCTCTCAAGTTCATCTGTTAATAATTCCAATTGCCGTTCAGCGTACTCGTATCGTTCCGCAATAAATAAATCATGAATACTTTTTCTGATCCGAAAATATAACATTAAAAAATTGCAGGCCAGCAGGATATCCTTATATACCAGGTGTCCCCATTCAGTCGTGATAGTATGACCTGTTTTTTGAAGAGCCTGATATTGTAAAGAAACGCTTTCGTACCTGCTGTAATTAAATCCTGAGAATGGACGGCAAAGTAAATTTTGGACCGAAAACATATTTTCCTTGAAAAGACGGCTTTCAGCAAAACAGCGCAGTACTTGCAGGAGCAATTCGTCTTCACTTCCCAGTAATTCAGTCATTGTATCATTAAATATCCCTTTTTCGTCCTTGTTGTCGCTACCGCTCCAGAGATGTCCGGCATACATTATTGCCGGTATTGACTTATACACGAATACACTGCCTTTTAACCAGGTAGTGACCAATCCGCCAACCGGATGATGCTTGCGCGCATATTCCGTAAAGGTCCGGATATTGGCGGTCGAATAATCGGAAGGCGCGATAATATATTGAAAGCCAAGCTGGTCGTAGATTGCCAGCCTGTGAGTGACGGCGCGGTTGAAGAAGTGGGCTCTATT
>JBAYVM010000330.1:0-4037 GCA_041674645.1 Victivallaceae bacterium
AAGCACTGAAAATAGTCCCCAAAAATAAACCAGACTTGGAGAAAGCAAAATGAAAGTACTTGGAGTATCGTGCAGCCCCCGGCGGAATCATTCAACGGATTTATTAGTTCGTGAAACACTTGCCGGCGTGACGGGAGCTGAAACAGAATTTGTGTCGCTTGCCGGCCTGACAATCGGAGGTTGCATTGCCTGTCTCGGATGCGTTAAAGATAATGTTTGTAAGGTCAAAGATGATATGCAGGGGTTACGGCAGAAGATTGTTGAAGCTGACGCTTATGTAATTGGTGCGCCGAATTACTATTCCATGATTAACGGTCTCGGACATTGCTTTTTGGAACGGTTCTATCAATTCCGTCATCTGGGTGGAGATGGCGTCTCCGGCAAACTTGGAATTGCGATTGCCGTTGGCAGCAGATCCGGTAATCCGGTCATAGAAAACATCAAGACCTTTTTTAAGTACAATCAGATTGAATGTGTTGGTGACGTTTCGGCGCAGGGGGCCGCGAGTTGTTTTTCATGCGGTTGTGGCGAAGATTGCAAGGTTGGCGCAATTCATATGTCCTTTGGCGCAGGAACGAAAATAACGCCGGAAATAACTCCGGATTTGTCCAAACAACCGGATAAAATGGAAAAAGCCAGACAATTAGGATATGAATTGTCTGCACGATTGAAAAAATCAAATCCAGTTAAATAAAGGTGGTGAAAAATGAGAATCAGGCGTATGAAAGCAATTTTTGTCGGCATGATGGGTTTATGTTGTTGTGTTGCAGGTTTTGCGCTGAATTCAGAAGTGCCTGAATCAGCGGACGCGGTCAAACCATTGCAGAAAGGCGATGCGGCTCCGGATGTTATTTTGAAAACCGTGGATGGCAAAGATTTCAATCTTAAGCGTGAATTGAAAAAACAGCCGACGGTTTTGATTTTTTATCGCGGGGGGTGGTGTCCGTACTGCAATCTGCATTTGAGCGCATTGCAAAAAATTGATCCGCAACTTCGTCAACTCGGATATCGTATTATCGCCGTCAGCCCTGACAAGCCGGAAAAATTGCGTGAATCTTTGACAAAAGATCACCTTACTTATACGCTGCTTTCTGATCACAGCATGAAGGCGGCTCGCGAATTTGGCATTGCATTCAAAGTTGATGATGCAACTTTGCAGAAATACAAAACCTATGGAATTAATCTGGAAGTTGCCTCAGGAGAGAAGCACCATCTGCTACCGGTTCCGGCGGTCTTCTTAGTCGGTCAAGACGGGCTGATTAAATTTTCTTATGTGAATTCGGATTACAAAAAACGTATCGGTTCAGAGGCGCTGTTGGATGCGGCCAAAAAGTAGGTGGAGATTTTTCGTCGGTCCCTGACTTTATTGAAAAACATAGCGGGAAAAAAGTTAAAGATTTGAGCATAGGCTATCTTGATTACGACTGGAGTTTGAATGAATAATATTAAACATTGTTTTTGTCAGTATTCGCCTAAAGTTTTAATCAAATGGATTCGGCGCAGATTTATTGACAATGTTCCAACGGTTGAATTAATGTATAGCGTTGGCTCGAAAGAGGAAATCGAAGCTATTTCATTAGTCGGCTTGATTGAAGGATGCCAGTCAACACCGGATTGTTTCAATGTTTCCGGTTTGCCGACATTTGTTATTTTACATCCGGCAAAGTAAAACAAAAAAAGTATGAAAAGAGATTATATAGTTGCAACGCTTCTGTTCGCGATAATTGCCTGGCAATACCCGGCAAAAGGAGAAAACGTCAAAATGCATAAGTATACGAATCATTTGGTAAGCGAGAAAAGCCCTTACTTGCAGCAACATGCGCATAACCCGGTTGACTGGTATCCGTGGAGCGCAGAGGCTTTCGCAAAAGCAAAACAGGAAAACAAACCGATATTTTTGTCCATCGGTTACGCCACTTGTCACTGGTGTCATGTGATGGAACGGGAATCGTTTGAAAATGAAGACGTGGCAAAATTGATGAATCAGGCGTTTGTCAATATCAAAGTTGACCGGGAGGAACATCCGGATATTGACAACGTTTACATGAAAGTCTGCATGATGTTAACCGGCAGCGGCGGCTGGCCGTTGACCATTATCATGACTCCGGAGCAGAAACCATTTTATGCCGCGACTTACATTCCGCGCGAAAATAGTTTCGGTCGCGTCGGGATGCTTGAACTGATTCCCCGCATTGAAAAAGCGTGGAGCTCCGAAAGAGCAGAAATTGAGCTGGCGGCGGATAAAATTGTGGCGGCGTTGAAAAACAACTCCGCGTCGCCAGTCGTTAACTCTGTGGCAATTTCTACCCTGCCGGAAATGGCTTATCAAGCGCTTGTTCAGTCATTTGACCGGGAGAATGGCAGTTTTGGCGGCGCTCCAAAGTTTCCAAGTCCGGCGAAAATGAATTTTTTATTGCGTTACTGGCGGCGCACCGGCGACAAAGAGGCGTTGCAAATGACCGAGTTCAGTCTGCGCAAAATCCGGGAAGGCGGCATCTTTGACCAGATTGGGTTCGGCGCGCATCGCTACGCTACTGATTCCGCATGGTTGCTGCCGCATTTTGAAAAAATGCTCTACAACCAGGCGATGCTGGCGGAAACTTATGTGGAAGCTTTTCAGGCCACGGGCAAACAAAGTTACCGGGAAACCGCTACAGAAATTTATACTTATATTTTGCGGGATATGACTGCGCCGGATGGCGGATTTTATACTGCTGAAGATGCCGACAGCGAAGGCGAAGAAGGTAAGTTTTATGTCTGGAAGCACGCTGAACTGAATACCATATTGGATAAAAATGAACTGTTTTTGGCGGAAAAAATTTACAATATCAAAACTGGCGGCAATTATCACGATGAAGCTACCGGAGCAGAGACCGGGCTGAATATTCCACATTTGCAGAAACCCTTGCAGAACATTGCGCATGAGCTGAATATAAGCTATCCGGAACTGAAAATCCGGCTTGAAAAAATCCGGATGAAGTTATTCAAAGTTCGTGAACTGCGGACTCATCCGCTGAAAGACACTAAAATACTCGCCGACTGGAACGGCTTGATGATTGGTTCACTGGCGACTGCGGCGCGAGGGTTCGATTCTCAGGAATACTTGACCGCCGCAGAGCGTGCCGCGGATTTTGTGTTGAACCGGATGCGCGGCGTCGACGGACGGATTTTTCATCGCTGGATGGATGGTCAGGCGGCGATTGACGGCAAGCTGGATGATTACGCATTTATGATTCAAGGTTTGCTGGCTTTGTACGAAGCGTCATTCAAAGTCAAATATCTGGAGGCGGCGTTGAAATTCAATGATATTTTACTGAAACATTTTTATGACCGGCCAGTCGGCGTTTTCTTTATGACGCCTGATTATGGTGATAAGTTGCTCATCCGGCCTCAGGATATTTATGGTGGCGCCACGCCGTCCGGAAATGCGGTGATGCTTTTGAATCTCCTGAAATTGTCGCGGTTAACCGGAAAACCGGAATATGAAAAAATGGCTGATCAAATCGTCAAACATTACGGAAAAATGTTGACGCAGGCGCCAGCGGAGTTTTCGGATGTTATGAGCGCGTTAATGTTTGCCGAAGGTCCAACTTATGAGATAGTAATTTCCGGCAATCCGCAGACGGAAGAGACGAAAAAAATTATTAAACTGATAAATCAACTTTATCTGCCGGAAAAAGTTGTGGTATTCAGGCCGGATAAAGACAATGCCGCCATCATAAAAATTGCGCCTTATACTGAATCGCAAAAAATGCTGGCTGGCAAAACGACGGTTTACATTTGCCGCGATACCGCTTGCGAAGCTCCGGTGGTCGGCCTGGATGCGTTGAAAAAACACGTATTGTTTGCTTCAAGCAATTCTATAAGAGAAACAAAAAAATGAGTTCATGGCAAATGGATATAATATGGAATTTTGTATCCATTAATGATTTATGACGCAAAAAATTGTTTGAATGCATGAAGAATTGCGATGTAATGTTGCAAGGTTACAGTGAGTTTTCGTCAGAACAAACGGTGTATAACTGATTTGCGTATCG
>JBAYVM010000331.1:0-4008 GCA_041674645.1 Victivallaceae bacterium
CACGACGGAGCGTGACCCTCCAGTAGAAAACTCCTTTTCGTGGTAACGCAGTCCTAATCGATGCCGGAAAATGCGGATTTGCAGTTGCTAAATTGCTGAAACAGGTTAAATTAAAGACTTTTGAATTATACGGCAGTTAAGATTGTTTTTATTAATATCACATAGCATTCAGGAAGTTTATGGCGAAACTTGAACGTATCAGAAATTTTTCGATTATAGCGCATATTGATCACGGTAAATCCACTTTGGCCGACCGGTTGCTGGAATATACCCACACGGTGGAAAAACGGGAGCTTCAGGAACAATTATTGGATGGCATGGATTTGGAGCGGGAACGCGGGATTACCATTAAATCTCATCCGGTCAGAATGAGATATACATACAAAGACGGTCATGAATACGAATTGAACTTGATTGATACTCCCGGACATGTGGATTTTTCGTATGAAGTGAGCCGTTCGCTCGGTGCGTGCGAAGGCGCGTTGCTGTTGATTGACGCCACACAGGGCGTTCAAGCGCAGACTGTCGCCAACGTCAATCTGGCGTTCAAGCAGAATCTGGTAGTCATTCCTTTGATTAATAAGATTGACCTGCCTGCGGCAGATTTGGATTTGTGTTACGAACAGATGGAAGAAATTCTGGCGATTCCGCGTGAGGACGCCTTGCTGGTCAGCGGAAAGGACGGCACCGGGGTGCTGGAACTGCTGGACGCGATTGTTGAACGGGTTCCGCCTCCGGAAACGGACACTCACAGCGGCTCCAGCGCGTTGATTTTCGATTCAAATTATGATGCTTACCGGGGCGTGGTTACTTATGTCCGGGTATTCAGCGGCGAATTTTCCCGTGGCGCTAAAGTACGTTTGTTCAGCAACGGTATTGAAAGCGAAATCAAAGAAGTTGGTTATTTCAGTCCGCGTATGACTCCGGCGGCAACTTTGACTGCCGGATCGGTCGGCTACCTCATTCCGAATATTAAAAGTCCTGCCGATACCAAGATTGGCGATACCGTTACCGACATTAAAAATCCATGTGACAAAGCTTTGCCGGGCTTCAAGGAAGTGCATCCGATGGTGTTCAGCGGGATTTATCCGATTGACACTGCGGATTATGAACAGTTGAGAAACAGCATGGGCAAATTGCAGTTGAATGATGCGGCGTTTCTTTATCAGGCGGAAACCTCCGCCGCGCTGGGGTTCGGATTCCGTTGCGGCTTCCTCGGACTGTTGCACATGGAAATTATTCAGGAACGGTTGCGGCGTGAATATGGAATGGACATTATCGCAACTTATCCCAGCGTGATTTATCATGTTTACCTGAAAGACGGCACGATGGTTGAAGTGGATAATCCGGTGCATCTGCCTGATCCTTCCGCCATTGACCGCATTGAAGAGCCAATTATCCAAGCTCAGGTTATGATGCCGAATATTTATATTGGCGACGTAATGAATCTGGTAATGGGAAAACGCGGGATTTGCACGCATACGGCTTCGGTGGATGCCAATCATGTGATTATTACGGCGGAACTGCCGATGCATGAAATACTTATTGATTTTCATGATAAACTTAAATCCGTTACCCGCGGTTACGGTAGCATGGACTACGAACCGTCATCCTACCGGGCGGACAAACTGGTTAAGCTGGATATTATGGTTAACGGCGATCCGATAGACGCGTTCTCGTCCATTGTGCATGTTGACCACGCTCAGCAGCGCGGACGACAGATTACCGAACGCCTGAAAGAGGTTATTCCGCAGCAGATGTTCCAGATTGCGATTCAAGCGGCCATCGGCAGCAAAGTTGTTGCCCGGGAAACTGTTCGCCAGCTCAGAAAAAACGTTCTGGCCAAGTGTTACGGCGGGGATATAACCCGTAAACGCAAGCTGCTGGAAAAGCAGAAAGAAGGCAAGAAGCGGATGAAACTTGTCGGACAGGTGAATATTCCGCAGGAAGCGTTCGTCGCGGTGCTTAAATCTGGTGAATCCGATAAATAATTACGGAGCATGAAATGTTTAATTTTTCTAAAAAAAGCCGTTTGCGGAAAGAGGTAAAACGCCTCAAAGAGCATACGGATTATATACTTCACGCCGATGATGACATTTTGTCTGAAGGACAAAAAAAGGGGCTGGCGCAGTTAAGTTGTTCCGCCGCCACCGCGCTTGCCGCCAAAGACGTTTCCGTTTCCGGAACTTTTGTTGAAACTGCGCCGGAAAAATTCAGAAAAATAATTCCGGAAAGGAAATATGCCTTACTCCGGGAATATGTGGATGTGATTGCAGTCGCCGTAGTGGTGGCGTTCGGTATTCGCGGACTGTTTCTCCAGCCGTTCAAAATTCCAACCAGCAGCATGCAGCCGACCTTGTTCGGTATTCATTTTATTGAAAAAGAAGGCAATTTTAATCCGTTGCTGGCAAAACTTCCGGCGGTTCTCGACTATTCGTTATTTTCCTGCCGCCGCGCCAAACTGGAAGTTAAAGCTCCGGGTGAGGTTAATCCGAACTCATTCAAATATTTTACCAGTGGCCTGATTTTTGACAATACGTCTTTTGATATCGGCGATGTAAAATACACTCTGCCCGGCGAACAGAATAAAGTTATTGAATACAGCGGAATTAATGGCAATGAGGAATATCCTGCCGGAAAAGTGCTTTGCGACGGCTGGCTGTCGCTTGGAGACCATCTGTTTGTTGACCGTTTTTCGCATCACATTGTCGGCTTGAATCGCGGCGATATAACCGTATTTTGTACCGAAGGCATTATCGGCCCCGACGGAGAACCGCTGGCGAAGCGCGGATATTACTACATTAAACGTTTGGTCGGTTTGCCCGGCGATACGTTGAAGATTATGAACAACCGTCTGCAAATCAAACCGGCTGGCGCAACGGAATTTAAACCGGTTACTGATTTTTCCGAAAAATTCAAAAAAATATACAGCGGGAAGGGCGGTTATCACGGACATCTTAACAGCCCGAACTACCTGCGCGATTCCGATGAGGAGTTCAACGTTCCGGAAGATTGCTATTTCATGATGGGCGATAATTCAGCATTCAGCTCTGACAGCCGGTTTTGGGGTATAGTACCCAGGAAGAACATTGTCGGCAAGGCATTGTTTGTCTTCTGGCCGTTCTCGCGGCGTTGGGGCTTGGCCGACCGCGCTGAACCGCTGCCGGTAAAAACCATGGCCCCGGAAAGAGGCACTGTCCAATCCATGCATTTGCAATAGACTGAACCAGGAGAAAAAAATGAAACAAGCGGTATTTCTGATTCAATGTCCTGACCGTAAAGGATTGCTGTCCGAAATTACGACTTTTTTCTACTCGCAGGGATTCAATATTCTTCACTGTCAACAGTACACCGATGTTTTTGAAAACAAATACTTTATGCGGATAAAACTCGATATGAGCGACACCGCGATGACGAAGAAAAAACTGGAAGCGGATTTCGGTGTTTTCGGCGGCGGCTTGGGGCTTGCCTGGTCGGTTCACTATTCCGACCACATTCAAAAAGTTGCAATAATGGTTTCAAAAACCTCTCATTGCCTTTACGATTTGCTCGTGCACCAGCATGAAAATGATTTGCATTGCGAAATTCCGCTGATTATCAGCAATCATCCGAATCTGGAACACGTCGCGGATAAATTCCGGGTTCCGTTCTACTGTTTTCCGGTCGCCGGAAACGATAAACGCGAGCAGGAAAAGCAAGTAATCGAACTGCTCGAACGTCATCATATTGATTTGATTGTGCTGGCGCGTTACATGCAGGTGCTTTCCCCTGAATTTATCAACCGTTACGCCGGACGCATTATCAATATTCATCATGCTTTTCTACCGGGTTTTCAAGGCGCAAATCCTTACCAGCGCGCCTGGGAACGCGGCGTGAAAATGATTGGAGCCACTGCTCATTACGCCACGGAAGACCTCGATGAAGGACCAATCATTGAACAGGATGTTGAGTCGATAACCCATGAAGACGACCCGAACGACCTTAAACGTCTGGGCAAAGATATTGAAC
>JBAYVM010000332.1:0-3997 GCA_041674645.1 Victivallaceae bacterium
AATAGGCAGAGCAGTATTGACAATTCCAGTTTTTACCAGTAACGTTGACTACGACGAAGTGAGGACGGCAATGGAAACCGTTTCTGACAATGATGTCCAGAAATGGCTTAAGGAAAACATCGGTGAGAGTTTTTTTGCCAAGCGAAAACATGCTTTTAAGCTCAAAAACAAAAAACAAGGTGAAGAAAAATCAAACAAAACACGTCAAACTTAACACCCCAGGACAGACCCCGCAGTTACAGTGTTCGTCCCGTCCGAAACGGTTGCCAATCTTGACATGTTGTCGTAAGTGTACTGGTTGCCAAACACTGTCGCGCTATTCTGTTTCAACTGCAATCCGGTTCTCCAAATTAGTCTTTTTTATTTCTATTAACCTTTTCATTTCTTGATTAAAAGTAATTACAAACTCATTTACATAGTAATTTGCATCAACAAAGAAAATTTTATAAAAAAACGGATTTTCAACGTACCCTGAATAAACTTCTACAGAAATTCCATTTATTTCTTTGGAATTATTTGAAGGAGTTACATAATAAACCTTTTTACCCGTTGCAAAATAGTTTATTGCTCTTGCCCTAGCATCTGAGTAAACGTATGGTTCTAAATCGTGCCTTAATAGAATATCTCTAACCACAAAAAAAATAATTATGGAAACAAAGATAGTCATTACAAATATTAAATTTACAATTGTTGAAGGTTTAAGTTGTTTCATTATTTTACTCCGTTCTTAAAAACTTTATTCTCTGCGGGGGCTGACCCTGTGATTTTTATATTTTTGTACATAATTATTCATTATTTTGTGTTTAAGTGCTCTTAAATTAATATTTTGACATCAAAAAACAAGTTTAAGCATTTTCCGGTTCAGTTCCGGAACTCCACACGTTCAATATACTTTGTCAGGATATTTTCGCAAGTCGGCTTTGGTTCGAGTTTTAAATTGCACATAAAATTTCTCCAGAACATCATTTTTCGTGTAATTTAGTGTCATTCGTGGATAAATCTCTTTCTTGTGTTTATTGAGGCAAACTTTAGTTTTTGTGTTTTCGCGCAATATTTCATTGTTTTGCCCACCTCTGCTTTAAGCGCAAATCTCATTACCGCCAATCTGTGAAACGTAAAATCACAAAGCGCGCAAAAATATTTCACCGCAGAGGGCATTGAGAATGCGGAGGAATTCAGAATACCGTCTCGCAGAGCGAGCCCACTACATCAAGAATACCGTCTCGCAGAGCGAGCCCACTACATCAAGAATACTGTCTCGCAGAGCGAACCAACTACACCTGAAATACCGTCTCGCAGAGCGAGCCAACTACACCTGGAAAACTGGCTCGCAGAGCGAACCACTACACCTGAAATACCGTCTCGCAGAGCGAGCCCACTACATCAGGGAAACTGTCTCGCAGAGCGAGCCCACTACACCTGGAAAACTGGCTAGCAGAGCGAGCCCACTACACCTGGAAAACTGGCTAGCAGAGCGAGCCCACTACACCACTTTTGTGTAATTTAGTGTCATTCGTGGATAAATCTCTTTCTTGTGTCCATCGGGGTCAGAAAGCGCGACAGCAAGAACTTTTCCCTAAAGTAGCAGTATTTTACAATTGAAATACCGCAAATCAAACGTTAACTTTGAATGTTAAACAGAAAACCATTTAACCCACTTGTCAGGCTTGGTAGATAAAAAGAGATGAAGAAACTATCAATCGTATTTGTATTATTCTTAGCGGGGTGTGTTGGAATACCTGAGAATGTAAGCCCCGTTGACAATTTCAAGTTAGAAAAATATCTGGGCAAGTGGTACGAGATTGCGCGGCTGGATCATTCATTTGAGCGAGGGTTGACTCAAGTAACCGCAGATTACAGTTTGCGAGCTGACGGTGGTGTCAGAGTATTGAATCGCGGGTACTCTGCTAAAGAAAACTCATGGAAAGAAGCTGAAGGCAAAGCATATTTCGTGAAAGAGTCTAATAAGGGTTATCTGAAAGTTTCTTTCTTTGGCCCTTTTTATGGTTCTTATATCGTTTTTGGACTTGACCGTGAGAATTACCAATATTCACTCGTATGCGGTCCTGACAAATCTTATTTATGGATTCTGGCTAGAAGCCCAATAATTAAAGAAGACATAAAGCGTAGTCTCATAGAAGAAGCAGCGGTATTGGGTTTCGACACAAGCAAATTAATATTTCTTGATCACGACAAATCGCCTGACAAGGCTAATTCAGCCAACGCAAAAAGCCGCTCGGCTGATTAGCTGCGTTCGCTCAAATGGGGGTTCATGTGAATAATGGTGTTCAGATATATTTTCTGGGAACGTGCAGTGGCACGGAGCCAATGCCGGGCCGGCGCCATACCGCGTTCACCATTCAATACGGTGGTAGATTGTTCTGGTTTGACGCTGGCGAAAGTTGCTCCTACAGCGCACACCTGGCGGGAATTGACTTGTCGGCAACCGAAGCAATCTTCATTTCCCATACCCACATGGATCATATTGGGGGTCTGCCGAACCTCCTTTGGACATTAAGGAAACTCACGACACGGTCTGTGGATGTTCGCGAACGACTGATGGGGCGCAAGATTGACCTGTTTATCCCCGACTTGAATGTGTACGATGGAATTCACAAAATGCTACTGGGAACCGAGGATCAATTCTCCACCGTATTTGCCGTTAATCCAAAGCAGTACGGGGATGGCATTATTTATGACAAACACGGAGTGCGGGTCATTGCCAGGCACAACTACCATATAGGGTCTTCGGAACCATTCAGGTCTTTTTCCTTTCGTCTAGAGATTGGCGGCAGAAGCATCGTGTATTCGGGCGATGTCAAAAGCATCACGGATTTCGAATCGCTCATCGACAACTGCACCTTGCTGTTAATGGAGACGGGGCACCATGATGTTGAGGACGTGTGTCGCTATCTACGCGCATCTGGAAAGTCATTTGGGAGACTGGTGTTTGTTCACCACGGCAGGGCAGTTTTGCGGGATCCTGGAGGCGAGCTGAAGAAGGCGCAGGCGCTGCTCGGAAATAAAGTGCTGATTGCCGATGATGGGATGACTTTGGATATCTGACCACATCGAACAAGGAAATACAGAGCGACACGTTATTATGCCTTTCCAACGGCGCTGGCGTTGCGTACTTCATGTGAGCGAAAATATGGTCAACCTCACAACATAGTTGTCCGCGACCGGAAATGAGTGAGCGAAAACCGGACAAATAAAAAATAATGCCTGACGAATTGCGCAAATTGTAAGCAAACAGAAACAGATGAAGCAGGCTGGCGTTCCTGCTGCGCATCGTCAGGCGAAGGAATTTTCATGGCAAAAGGAAAGAAAAGGCGGCGATCCATCTTCGTCATTCTGGCAGGAAGTTACGCTTTGCTTGCGGCAGTTGGCAGTTGGATGATGGATACCCGGCTGAGCAAGGGAATGTCCTCGTTGATTCTGTTTGGGCTAGTTCCGGTCGTTCTGGTCGCGTGGATTGTGGACGCGATACGCGCCGGGGAGATGTGGCGCCAGGGGCCGCGATCAGTTTCGGCGTCACTAACCATGAATGAAAGCCGGGTTACACGCAATGCCCAACCCATCCGGTTCTGGTTAATGATTTGCCTCACCGCTGCGTTTGCTTTGGCGATTTTCGCTTTCGTTGTCATCGGCATCTATAGTCTACTAATCGTGCAACCCTGAGACAACAGTTCTCCGATTCTGTTTTCAACGCCCGGAGCTTTGAAAACGGATATTGTTTTGCGTTTTTGCTCTTGTCTTGTTTACTATAAATTTGTTAAATGGCTTTTTTTAACGCAGGCATCTGATATTTTATTAACATTTTTCAAATCGCGCTCAAACCGTGCTTGATTTATGCTAAAAATACGTTGCAGCCAGCATATTCTTAGAAAGCCAGAGCTCAGTAAAGGTGTCTGGTTGAATGTCGTTTTTAGTCTCGCACAACAACTTATACGCTTCCGTCAGGAACGTTCGTAAGCTCACAGGAATGCTTTGCGCA
>JBAYVM010000333.1:0-3962 GCA_041674645.1 Victivallaceae bacterium
CTAAAATAAGCTGGGAAAGCATTCGTTACGGACGCAATCCTGCTGAATTTGCCAATACTCCGCCGCCGGTAATGGAAAGCGCTTTATTTAAAGATGCCGGACATGCAATTCTCCGTTCAAACGGGGAGAAAAAACTGACTGCGGTGTTTTCATTCGCGCCGTACCGCGGTTTTCACAGCCATTTTGATATGCTCAGTTTTATCTTTTTCGGATTCGGTCAGGAAATATGCGTTGACCCCGGACGCGCTGAAAGTCAGGCATACCGGCTGCCGGTACATAAATTCTGGTATAAAGGCACGGTTTCACACAATGCGGTGCTGGTCGATTTCAAGCCGCAAGGCGATACCACGACTTCCGAACTGCTGTTTTTTGACGCAAATTCCAATTGCCCGGCCGCTGCCGCCAAAACCGAAAATGCTTATCCCGGCGTTGATCAGACCCGGCTGTTGGCGTTAACTCCCGATTACCTGCTGGCGCTGGACGTGATAAAAAGCAATAAAGCCGCCATTTTTAACTGGATATGCCATTTTGAGGCGGAAAAATTAATCTCAGATTCGCCGACCCGGAGTGTTAATGCCGCCGGACTGGGACAAGGATTTGAATATATCAAAAACGCTGGCGAGGGAAAATCAATCAATCTCGCGAAATTTGAATTATTGCAACAAACATTCAAAACCTGTCTGACTGTTTTCGCGAAAGACCGGTTGAATTTCTTTACCGGCGATGGCCCGAAAGGAAGCATCGCGAAACGTTGCCCGCTGGTAATCGTGTCAAACGCTGACAAAACCAAATCGCTGGCTTTCGCCGCCACCCTGGAACCGGTAAAAAATACTGTGGCGCCAACCATAAAAAATATTGAACTCAGCCAGAACGGAAAATTGTTGACGATAAAAGTATTCCGGACTGGCGGAACTGATGTTTTTACCTATGACGGCAAAAACAAGTTCTCCGCCCAACTCGTAAAATGAGTTCATTCTACGTTATTGACAACGATTTGGTATTGCTTTGTTGATACCTGTTTGCAAAAACAGTTGTCACAGAGTTCACTCCTCAAAATTTGCCGGATATTCAATAACCCAGAACTCAGTAAATCTGTTTGATTGAACTCCTGTTTTGCGTTCGCATAAAAAACAGTCTGTCCAGGCATCGACCAATTTTACCGGATAAAGAAACTGCTGCCGGGAGGTGTCACACATTTATAGTCCAACAAAGATATAATGTTCGCCCTCTGCGATGGCGCATTTACTTTTTTCAATTAACACAATTTTATTTTTTAATTTTTTTATTCGCAGGTTGTTGCTTTTTAATAACTGATAGGATATAATAGCTGTATGAAAACATTTTCATAAATAACGATTTTATATGTAACTATTTTTACAGGGTTGTAACTTTATGGCGAAGTCATCGAACATAACAGAGTTAGCGCGTGTAGCTAATGTATCTGTTGCGACTGTATCCAGGGCGATGAATAACCATCCTTATGTCAAAAAGGAAATTTATGACCGGATTATGAATGTTGCTCACGAAATGAATTATACTCCAGCCAGAAAAAATGCCACAAAAAAGCGAATTGGGATAATTGTCAGCAATTTTGAAACTCATGCAATGAATGCATACTCCAGTAATATGTTGTTGCATCTGAGTAAACATTGCGGCGTTAACGGTTTCAGCATGGAGATTATCCCGTTTAAAGATTTATATTTAGTAGAAGAGAACTTTCTAAAAGTGGCAGTCGTCTTTAACACTGTTGATATTGTCGAATTGAAAAAAATTAAACATACGCAATTTATCTGCATTAATTCATTAGTAGATGGGTTGCCGTGCATTTCTTCAGACCACGGGCAAGGTGTCAATATGGCGGTCAATTATCTGTTTGAGCGAGGACATCGAAAAATTGCTATGATTCTGCCTAAAAGCAAAAAAAATAACACCAGTGTGATATGGCGTAAAGAAAGTTTTTTTGCCACACTATCAAGCAAAGGTCTGCCGGTTAACGATGATATGATTGCTTATCTTGATGGGAAACCAGTAGAAAGTGTTGCTAAAATTATTCGTTCTCAAGAACCTGATGCCTTAATCTGTGCCGGTGAAGACCTTTATCCAGTCAATTATGCCATTTCGCTACTTGGAATTAACGTGCCAAAGGATTTATCTATCATCTCTTATGAGAATATGTTTATTTCTGAATATATGAATCCGCCGCAGACTACAGTAGCGCAAGATTTTGAGCAACTATCCTCCGAGGCGATGAAATTGGCGAGCAAAATAATGTCTGGAAAAGTTATTGATCAAAATTTAAGAATAATAATTCCAAATAAATTTATTGAACGAGAATCAGTAAAGTCTATTTGAGAGTTTTTACATATTAAACAAAAACCAAAAAAAGGAATGAAAAGTATGAAGAACAAAAAACAATCAAAAATGAAGGCATTTACCCTCATCGAGCTCCTCGTCGTGATCGCCATAATCGCGATTTTGGCGGCCATGCTGCTGCCAGCGCTGAATAAGGCGCGTGCGGTCGCGTTGCAAGGAAACTGCACATCAAACCTCAAGCAAGCTGGATTGTCGTTAATCAATTACTCCAATGATTATAATGATTATATTTTGCCGTATAGCCTTACGGCAGCGCCTTCATCATGGACTACAGCAAACAAGCGTTGGGGTGGTGTGCTTGTTAAATTAAAATATTTAAGTAACGCAAAAGCTTTAATTTGCCCAGAATCCGCCAAAATTAATCCGATTGACTTATTGGTCAGTAATAGTTTAGGTTATGGGATGAGTATTCTACTTAGCTATAACTATGATGCAAGTCCGATGCATGCTGAATGGTTTAAAATGTCGCAGTTACAAAGTCCGTCTAATACGATTTTTGTTGCGGATTCATTTAAGTACGATCCGGCTGCCTATACCGCGACTTTTAAAGCTCCAATGCCTGACCAGATGATTTATGGTAACACCACCAGCGGTGCGAACTCGGGTATGGTTTATCCGTGGCATCAAGAACAAAACTGCAATGTACTCTGGACAGACGGGCATGTAACAAGTGTTAAATCGCCAACAAAAAATCATTTAGGACTTTATACAAAGGGTGCATTGGGAACACGTTATGACAGCGTTAATAATAAATGGAAAGTCAGAAAAAAATAAGTGGTATTTTATTGGGTAATTCCAAAAATCTGAATTTTTTGAATGTTGCACTGAGAATGTCATAGTCTTGGCAGCCAAACGGTTGTAAAGAATATTAAGCAAGGGTCTTTAACGTGATTAATCAAATTATAATTGAACCGGCACGACAGCTACCGGTTGCAGGAAGTGCCGATGTAATTGTTTGTGGAGCCGGTCCAGCTGGCGTGTGTGCTGCAATTGCAGCTGCAAGGGCAGGGGCAAAAACTTGTCTGATAGAAAGCGCCGGTTGTCTTGGTGGCGCTTGGACTGCCGGCTTGATGGGTTGGATTATTGACCACCAGAATAAAGGCGGGTTGCTGCAGGAATTGAAGAATGCTATCTGTTGTCGCGGTGGAACTTCACTGGGCGTAGAAGCAATGTCAATGCCGTTTGATATTGAAATAATGAAGTTGTTGCTGGAAGATAAATGCCGTGAAGCAGGAGTGATGGTCAGACTTCATACCATGGTGGCAGGTGTGATTAAAGAAGCAGATGGAAGAATTAGCGCAGTGGTTACTGAGTCTAAGTCCGGACGGGAGGCATGGCTCGGCAAAGTGATAATTGACGCCACCGGTGATGGCGATGTAGCTTGTTGCGCCGGTTGTGATTATGAACTTGGCAATCCGGAAAACGGATTGACTCAACCCATGTCTTTGCTTTGCCTGATTACCGGTTTGGATATTGCAAATTGTCGGGAATATGTGATTGGCTATGCTGCGGACGTGAAACAGGCAAAAAATTTATTGCGGAATGAATTGGAAGCTGGAGGTGCGCCACCTTCTTACGCTTTTCCTTCA
>JBAYVM010000334.1:0-3952 GCA_041674645.1 Victivallaceae bacterium
GGATGCACGGAGAAACCGATTCCGCAACTTTAATTGCCCGCCGCAAGTTCTCTTCCGAAGACCCAAGCGCACTCTCAAACAACCGTCCGGCATCAAAACGCAACAGAGGCATCTGCCAGGCAGCCGATACGGCCTTTGCGCTGAGACTTTTGCCGCATCCCTGAATTCCAAGAAATAACGCCCCTTTAGGCGCAGGCAACCCAAAATTTCTAGCCTGCTCAGAGAATGCCAGTGAACGTCTCATCAGCCAGCCTTTTAACAGGTCGAGTCCGCCAATGCATTCAAAATTTTCTGCGGCTTCATAATATTCAAGCAGTCCTGATTTGCGAATAATCTGTTTTTTCTCTTCCAGAATTACCGCGATGTCTCTTGCGTCAATTCGTCCTTTCATAATCAAAGTCTTGGCAAAAATATTCTCCGCCTCTTTCAAAGTCAGCCCCAGTGCGGCCTGCAACAGCTCTTCCTGTCCGCGCTCATCAACATTTACTTCAATCTTGGGGTTGTCTTTCACATCTTCAATAATGCGCAGCAGCAAGCGGCGTAAATCATTTATATCCGGCAAAGGATAATCCAATACCGTCACATCTTTTTCAAGGTCTTCCGCCAAATGCATGTGCGGAGTTACCAGTACCAATGTTTTGTAACTGTTCTTGAGCGCATCAGATACTTCCCGCAGTCGCCTGACAATAGCAAAGTTGCGGTCGGACATAAAAGGATGAAAATCTTTGAACAGGAAAATTGCTGGTTCAATATTTTCTATAACCTTATTCAACGCCTGCAATGGGTCTTTGGTCGAAGCGTCGCTATTGTGCTTGGAGTTGGCAGTAATTCCGAACGGCACGATACCAGTATTAAAACTCCAGATGTACAGTTTTTTATTTCTGGATTCCGCTATATTTTTAAGATGTTCTGTTACCCGCTCTTCTTCCCAGGAAATTACGTTAATAATTGGGTATCGCGCTCGGATTAATATTTCAAATTCATCACATCCATGTCTGATTTCCGCCATATTCACCTCAACTGTTTTAGTCTATTTCTATTTTTGAAATGCGTTTTTTATTATCTTTATAAGTTTTGGCTTCGCTTTGCTGCAATATTTTTTCCAAGTGGCAATACAGCAATCCTACCGCAAAACCTGACAGAGGAACAACCATCAGAACAATTGCACCTTGAATCAAACACAAAATCAACATTGCCGCAATAATAGTTAAAACGATAGTACGCAATTGCATGATTCCGATTATAAACACATTAACCTTTTCGCCGCGCAATTGCCACCACGCGGTAGCCAACATTCCGGAAACTGCCCCCATCGGGCTGGCATAAACGGTTCCGGAAGCCGCAAACATATATAACACAAGACTGGAAACACAACCGGCAATTATATACACCAACGCAAGATCGCGATGTGACCACTCATGCTCAAGCGGAACGCCGAAAAAAAGTTGCAGCAGCAGAAATCCCAACAGATTAAATCCGCAAACCTCGGTAAAACATGCGGTTAAAGGTTGCCACAGCCTGAATCCTTTTCCGCACGATAATTTCAACAGAGAGCTTATTTCCTGATTATTGGTCACTGCCAGATAGCAGAATATGCTCATCCCGGCAATTGTCCATACTACATACGAACGTCTCCAAGGATATTTTGACCACGGATGAACATTGCGTAAAATTTCATATTCGTATTCACCATTACAATTTCTCCCGTCCATCGCGTATTTTCCTCTTAAAAAAAATCATTGAATATTCTGCTTCGATATTGTATATTGCAGTAACATGTCTGTCAAACCGTCAAACTGGAAAAAATGCTAATGGTCAATGAAAATCTGATAAAACTTGCCGAATTAGTAAAAAAGATGATGACATCATGCCGCCTTTGCCCGCGCAATTGCAAGGTTAACAGGAACGCAGGCGAAACTGGTTTTTGCGGTATCGGGCAGGTTTCAAAACTCTGCAAAGAACTGGTTCATTATGCCGAAGAACCCGGCTTGGTGCCGACTTACTCGGTGTATTTTGCCGGTTGTAACATGCGTTGCGAATATTGCTCTAATTTCATTATGCTGAATCCGGCACATGTCGGAGAATCAGTGGAACACTCTGCTCTTGCGGCAAGAGTCGACCACGCACTTCTTAACGGTTCAAAAACTATCTTTTTCCTCGGCGGAGAACCTGCATGCAGTCTCCGTGATGTAATTCTTACCATGGCTTACATCAAATCAACTGCACCTGTGGTTTGGAACAGCAATATGTATATTTCTCCGGAAGCTTTTGAATTAGTTTTACAAATATCCGACATCTTTCTCGCCGACATTAAGTTTGGTTGCGATAAATGCGCCATACAATTAGCGAATACGCCGGAATACTTGAAAAATGTCAGACGAAATATAATCCTGGCGAACAATGCAGGCAAACCGGTTATTATCCGGCATCTGGCGCTGGCTGGCCACGTTGAATGTTGCACCCGGCCAGTCCTTGAGTGGGTGGCAGCAAATTGTCCTGAATTTCCAGTCAGCATTCTTGAGTTGATGCCAACCGAGAATACATCTTTACAATCGCCGTCTTCGCATGAAAATGAATTAATAAATGCAGAACTCAACCGGCTTGGACTGAAAAAAATCCATTATACCATAAATCATGAACTGCCTCGTGTAAACATAAAAACCAGAACCGTTGAATCTATTCTCCATATTCGGCGTGATGGCTCCATCGCCGTCCAAGATACAACCGGAGAAATTATTGACATGCTGAATAAAATCTAAATATCGCAATTATGTGTTTTTTTTATATTAAATAAAAATGAAGAATAGTGCGCGAGGGGGGACTTGAACCCCCACCCCTAAGGACCAGATCCTAAGTCTGGCGCGTCTGCCAATTTCGCCACCCGCGCGGATGGCTATAAAAATACAACTATTATCGTTCAAATCAACGTGATTAAATAAAAATCCTTAAAGAGAATCGAGTTTTCTGCTTTTTCGCTTGCTGGAAGCCAAATGTCGTCTAAATTATAAGTCATAAAATATTACATAAAATAAGAATTGGAATGATTAATACAGAGAAAGATAATCGCAAGCTGGTTGAACGGGCAATTCTGGTCGGAGTTCATGACACTCAAACGACTCCTTCTGAGGCGAGAGAACACCTGGAAGAACTTGAAGAGCTGGTAACTAATCTCAATATCGGAATTATTGACCGGTTGCTGGTCAATCTAAAAACGCCTCAATCACAGTATTATGTTGGCAGCGGCAAAGCGCAGGAAATTTTTGATTTGATTGAGGAACTCAATGCCGACTGTCTGATTTTTGATGGAGAGTTATCACCTTCCCAACAGCGCAACTGGGAAAGATTTACTAAAATATGTGTTATCGACCGGCAGGAAGTAATTCTTGATATTTTTGCCGAACGCGCCTCAACCCGGGAATCAGTGCTTCAAGTGGAACTGGCGCGCATGCAATATTATGTGCCCCGGCTGACCAGAGCCTGGACACACTTATCCCGGCAGAAAGGCGGCAATAAAGGAACTCGCGGCGAAGGCGAAAAACAGATTGAAGCCGACCGTCGGCTGGTGAAAGACAGAATTAAATTTCTCCAGCTGGAGTTACAGGAAGTAAGAAAGCAGCGGGATACGCAGCGTAAAAACCGTGACCGTAATGAGATTCCGCACGCGGCGATTGTCGGTTACACCAACGCCGGCAAATCATCGTTGTTAAATAAACTTTCCGGAGCCAATGTTCTGGTTGAAGACAAATTATTTGCCACGTTAGATCCAACCACCAGAAAAATATTACTGCCGAGCAAGCAACCGTTGCTGCTGACCGACACCGTTGGTTTTGTCCGCAAACTGCCGCATAATCTGGTGGAAGCCTTCAAGTCCACACTTGAAGAGGCCGTACTGGCGGATTTTCTGATTTTGGTTTTGGACATCAGCAGTCCGTATGTTGAAGAACACTGGGAA
>JBAYVM010000335.1:0-3943 GCA_041674645.1 Victivallaceae bacterium
AAGAATATGTTGCAGCCAACAAAGAAAAGCTTGGCATCAAGGGAAAAGGCAAGGGCAAAGGCAAAAAAGCTGCTACTGCAAACTAATCTCACCTGATTTCAGAATTTAAAGCCGGAACCACACGTTCCGGCTTTTTTGTTTGTTTTTTTCCCAAAATGATAATATGTTTTAATTGCGGATTGCGGAAGGTGCGTGGCCGATTATACTTTTGAATTGCTTGGAAAAAATATACTGATCAGTGTAGCCTAACTGTGTAGCAATTTCTTTTATTGGCATGGCTGATTCCTGAAGCAAATATTTTGCGTAATTCATGCGCAGTGATACTTGATAGCTTTTAGGGCTTAAACCATAATTGCGTTTAAAAAGAGTGGTGAAATATTTTCGGGAAATCCCATATTTTTTTGCTAATTTCCCAATGTCGCTACGGTCTAGCGGATGCATTTTGAGCCATTCATGAACCTCGTCCAAACCATTTTCCGGTTTATGAACAGTATCTTTTTCAGCTTCATATAGAGTGCGGCATAAAAGCGTGTGCAGTAGAGATGATATGTTTGAATCGATAAATATACTTTGCGATAGATTGTACAAACGAATAATTTCCAGAAATAAAAATTCGAGTTCATTGGTATTTATACTATTATAAGAATAAGAGATACTGTCACTTATCGGTTCCAGCTGACTGCCGCTATTATTGTTATAGAAACCAAACCGTATTGGTATAATGGATAAGGAATGGGAAATATCCTGCATCCCCTCGTAATATGCGCCGCCGCCTACAAATACGATTTGTCCTCGCTTTAACTTAATTTCATGTCCATCGATGTAATAACATCCGTGACCGCCGCGCACAAACAATAAATGATAATCCTTGATATAGCGCTTTTCAATCTTCCATGACGGTGGTACTTTTACATTGTAGCAGGAATGGATTTTCAAATGATATTCAGCCGAAACTTTGACAAATAAATGTTTAATTATATCTGTTTTTAACATCTCTTTAGTCTATTTTACTATTTAAATATTTAATATTATAGCTTATTATATATAAAGATTCAATTTTAACATTACTTTTTTGACATTTATAATGGAGCAGGAAAATGAATATAAAGCCCAATATTGTATTCTTTTTTGCGGATGACCAGCGTTTTGATACTATCCACGCGCTTGGGAATGAAAAAATAATAACGCCCAATATTGACAAGCTGGTAAATACTGGTGTAACATTTACCCATGCCCACATTCCCGGCGGAACCGTTGGCGCAGTATGTATGCCCAGTCGTGCTATGATTCACAGCGGAAAAAGCCTTTTTAATTTGAAAGATTCTGGAAGCAGTATTCCTGCCGACCATTCTTTGCTCGGCGAGACTTTGAAGAATAATGGTTACCGCACTTTCGGCACAGGTAAATGGCATAATGGACCGGAGGCTTATGCACGGTCATTTACAGATGGCGATGAAATATTTTTCGGCGGCATGAATGACCATTGGAATGTTCCGGCATATCACTATGACCCGAGCGGAAAATACGATACAAAACTTCCATATGTTAATGACTGGCTGTATAAAAATAATATTGCTTATATTAATGCTGACCATGTGAAAAACGGGAAACACTCCAGCGAGCTTTTTGCTGACGCTTCAATAGATTTCATTGAGAACTACAATGCAGATAATCCGTTTTTTATGTATGTTTCATTCATGGCTCCGCATGATCCCCGGACTATGCCAGAAAAATTTCTTAAGATGTATGACGCTATTAATATCGAATTACCGCCAAATTTTATGGTTGAACATCCATTTGATACCGGAGCGTTGAAAATCCGGGACGAGATGTTGGCAGAATTTCCGCGCAATCCGGAGAAAATCAAAAAGCATATCACTGAATATTATGCTATGATTACTCATCTTGACCACGAAATAGGCAGAATTATCAAGTCGCTTGAAGATGCAGGAAAATTCGAAAATACCATCTTTATTTTTGCTGGAGATAATGGTTTGGCTGTAGGGCAGCACGGCTTGATGGGCAAACAAAGCTGCTACGAGCACAGCATGAGAATTCCCCTTGTTTTTGCCGGGCCAGGCATAGCTCATGGTGTGCAAAACGATTCTCTGGTATATCTTTTAGATATTTTCCCGACATTATGTGATTTGATTGATATAGAAACTCCTGATAATATTGATGGCATAAGTCTTAATGAAACATTGAGTAATTCACAAAGAAAGGTCCGGGATTGTGTATATTTGACTTATGCTGACGTACAACGCGCTATAAGCGACAAGAAATTCAAGCTGATTGAATACGTCATTAATGGCAAACATAGCATGACGCAGCTTTTTGACTTAAAAAATAATCCTTGGGAATTACATAATCTAGCAAAATCAGATAATTATAGAGAAAAAATAATCGAAATGCGCACAAAGTTATTCTTACTACGTGACGCATTAGGAGATGAAAGCACTATATTTGGACAAACTTTTTGGAATGCTTATAAAACAAGTGTTCAGTCGGCAACAGGTTAAACTTTTACAGCAAACATTACGGCATGACTTTTGAACGGATATTTATTACAGTCAAAACGGTTTGACGCGAATGCGCTCCGTCTCGTACCAGCGTTCTTGTCCGAAATTATCCCGGTTAAGACTTAGCCTTCAAGTATATCATTCAAAAAAGTGGTATAGAAAATTCAAGAATCGTAAGTTAAAGATAAAACAGAAATTATCAAGACGTAGAAATTATCTGATGGCAGTGAAAAACAACGACATTTTTGTTGATACACAGGAAAGGTGCTGAGAAAAACACCGATTAAGTTCTGCCGTAAAGACTGAGCCGGTTACCAACAAGTTAATTTTTTTAAATATAATTTTAAAAAACATGTTGACAAGCTGTATTGCACACTGTATAATCGAATAAGACAGCATAATACAGCAGGATAAAAATATGAGTGACGTTTTAAAAAAAGATTCCGTATATAATCAATTGCGTCAGACAATTCGTTCTGGCAAACTCAAGCCTGACGACAAGTTGCCAGGAGAACTGCAACTGGCCAATGATTACAATATTTCCAGAGTGACACTTAGGAGTGCTTTGCAGAAACTTGAACAGGAAAAACTGATTGTTAAAGTTAACGGCAAAGGAACGTTTGTTTCGAAAAACATTTTTAATGGTCGTTTTTTGGCAATTTCTCCAAGTGTTGCCGACGTTACCGAACCTATGCAATATATTTTGCCGGGGATAAAAAACCGCTTAGCGGAAATGAACATAAAATTGGAAGTATGCTCAAAAAAATTTGTCCGCAACATTAATCCGAATGAAGCAGGTGCGTTATTTAAAAAACATGAAGTTCGCGGAGTTTTTCTATTAGGCGGATTTTATAATGGAGATGAACCTGAACTCAATATGTTAAAGGCTTCCGGCTTGCCAATTCTTTTGCCGCATGCTGCCCGGCAAGATCGGTCTGTTCTTGATTTTGCAATGATGATTTCCGATGACCGGCTAGCTTTCGGCGATGGCATTAGACAACTAGCGAGTCAAGGACACAAACGCATTGGAACAATTTTCAATACTCACTTGCTTAAATGGAAAGGTGAGTGTCGGGGATTTACTGTAAGTGAATTCCTGGAATTTCTAAAAGTGAACAGACTTGCTGCGTTTCCTGACCTGATTAAAGATGCCGACTCTTCAATGGAAAGCATCTTCAACGCGGTAAAAGAACTTATGTTTGGGCCTAATTCCCCAACCGCCATCATGTGTTTTTCAGATTTTTACGCTATTTATGTATATGAAGCGCTTAGAAGACTTAAAATTACTACTCCAGAACAAGTGTCAGTAATGGGCTATTGTGGCTATCCGGGCGGACAGCTTATGTCGCCAGCACTATCTACCGTGGACTTAATGTATGAAAATATCGGGCAAATGGCCGCCGACTTAATGCTCAGAGCTGACG
>JBAYVM010000336.1:0-3934 GCA_041674645.1 Victivallaceae bacterium
ATGCGTCAGGAGTGCCATCGGCGTTACTGTCGAGCAGAATTGTGTTGTACATTTGAGCTACAGAATATGATGGAGACGTTGTGACTAAAGCGTCCCATTTGTTTGTGTCAGGAGTTTCAGGAGGCGTTGGCGTTGGCTCATAGACTAAATTATTGTTTTCGTCAGTAAAATACGGCAGATAGAAGCGGTTAAATTTTTCGACGTTGGCGTCAACGGTATTATTAACTTTATTTCCGAGGAAATATTCTCCGGTTTTGGTGTCGTTGACGACCAGCCATTGGGAAAATTTTATTCTAGTGGCGGGGGCGGTGGTTAAACCAAGCAGCGAGAACATGTCTGTCATGTTACCCCAGCCGGCGGTGGGCTGCATGCCGTGCGTTTGAGTTCCAGTAGTATAATTAAATTTGGTGGCCAATGTCGCACTAATGGTGGAGGGAGTAAGGTCATTAAGTGAACGGACATTTATTTCATTGACTTCATTGCCGACGCGTTCTTCCGCGTAAGCGCCTTCATTGACATTGAGTTTTGCTATATCATTTGCATTAAGCGTATTGGGCAGAATAACATACGCATAGCGACCGATAAGCTCACCATCGGCTTTCTTGAGATAATTCCAGCCAATGCTATTTTTATAAGTTGGCTGCCATTCAAACATAACTGTTGAGGTGGAAATGTTAAGGTGGGTTAAGCCATTGTAAGTAGAATTAAGCTTGGATGGAGCATTGGGATCAATATAGGTGTCGCGTCCGCTATTTTTGATTGCATCGCCATATTGTGATATCAAAACCATTGTTTTAGAAAATGCCGATTGCGCCATCATTCTAGTTCTGGACATATTGGCGCTGTTATAGGCGGTTTTCTGGTCGAAGATGGAGTTGCTGGCGAAGGCCAGGGTCAGCACCAGCAGTAAAGATAAAATACTGAGCGCAAACAGTAATGCGATACCGTTTTCTCCGTTGCGATTTTCGTGGATGTTTTTTTCAATTTTCTTTTTCATGATACACCTTAATATGTTTCGCTCGTCGGTATATAGACGGCTTTGGAAAAGGTTCTTAATTTATGGCGTAAGATTCTTTCCGCCGGTAGAGTGTTACCATTTCCTTCCTTCACGGCGTTTTTCCATTGGAACCAGTCAGTATCGCTCAATAGTGAAAGGTCTATTTTTACTACCACCGGGAAATTTGACCCTATAGCATCAGAATTAGGTGATGGCGCAAATTTGCACATTTCAATTTGCCAGTCGGAAGTGGTATCAGGCTGATTAGAATTAGAATCACTCATAGATCTATAAACTTTGCCTGACCAGCTTACCAGCGCGCCATTGTTATAAGAAGTAGAGGAACTATATTCGCTAACTTCCTGCCAGTATGTTGAATTGGGAGGAGAATGATTTATGTTGTCATCTTTGATTGACATATAAAGTTTTGTTCCGCTTGCAACCCAGTCGCCGGTAGCGTAAGTGGTATTAGCATCATAAGCGTTGTTTGGATAGTAGCAGTAGCAGGTAAATTTAAGTTCATAGACATTGGGAATGACTTGCACAAAATTTTCAAAGCTGGAATCTGCGACTGTCGGAGTCGGCGGCGTATTTGTTGTTGCGTTCTTATCAATCCAAATCCTGTTCAGGCGGGCGGCTTGATAGACTGACATATTGCGCGGATTGCTTGCAAAATTATACATGTCAGCAGGACTTGCATTGTCGGCGGTGCAGCTTCTGATCAGCCAGCCATCCAGAATGTCAATGCCATCTGCATTGGTGAAGGTTTCGCCGGCGGGAACGGCGGTATACCGCAGTTCGCAGACGTTGGAATTAGCGCCATCTGGTTTCAGGTTGGTTGAAGCGATAAAATTCAATGAAGTCCAAGTAATTGGGTAGGCGGAATCATAGTAAGGCGCTCCGACATCGTTTATTTTTTGAAACCAGAATGGATATATGCCTTTCGACGAATTGTCATTATTGTACATCGCGCCCTGCAAATCGCGGGCAATCAAATCCATGGCGATGCGGGCATCGGCGTAAAGCATATTACGTTGCGACGTCAGGCTGAAGATGCGTTGTGATGAGGAGAAGAACCGCATCATAATAAGTGAAAGTATCAGAAAAATCGACATCGCCATCATAATTTCAATGAGTGTGAACGGACGACTTCGCAGGTGTTTTTTCTTTGACATGTTGTTCCTCATGGCTTGGCTATCTCAAAATAATAGTAGCGTTTTTCCCGGTCGGCATATTTTTTTCCCAGCGGCCAGCTGATTTCTATGTTCAAGCCGGCGATGGCGCTGTAATTGTTGTCGGTATAGGTAGCTGTTCCGGTGTCAAGAGTCATGTTTGAGGTTACCGGAGATTTCCACAGGGCTAGAGCAGCAGAAAAGTCGTACCCGCTGTTGGCGGCATTTCCACCTTGCACAACAAAGTAGATTTGTTTATTATCGCATTTATACAGATTATCCCATCCGGGGATTATAGTGACAGTTCCATCATTGTCTAAAAACGCTTTACTCCAGTCATTGATGGCAGTTTCTGTTGGTGGCGTGGCGGTAATTATTCCAGATGTTCCAAAAAAGTTATTATATTCAGCGCTGGTGGCGTTTGCTTTGGCGCTTATATAAGTCATTAACAAATCGACGGTATCGCCGCAGAAGGTTTCCGCGATGGCGTTGCGGGAAGCATTCAGTCCGACGGGAATCAGTCCGAGAATGGAGGTCATGCCGAACGCGATGATGGCCATGGCGAGCGCCACTTCAATCATGTTGAAATACAGTCTGGTTTTAATTTTCTTTAGCATACGAAGCTCTTCCTGTGAACGGATTAATTTTGATAATCCAGCCTTTGTCGGTTTTGGTGTCATAAGTTATTTTGTGGTTTATCGTGTCGTAATGAGCACGATAGACCTTTATTTGTATCGGGGCACATTCTACCAACGCCCCGGTCGGGGAGTACACAACTGCGGGAGTAAGTCCGTTAATTATCGAACCTGGTGGATTAAAGTCGACTATCTTTGAGCTTGTTGAGATATTTGCCAGTGTGCCGTCGGCCTGTTCGTACCATTCCTCGCCTTCCACCCAGCCATCAAATTCATAATTAGTGGTTGAAACTTTTTTAACAAAACAAATCAGTGTTTTACGTAAAATATGTTTATCAGTAAAGCCGCTAGTATTATCTTTATCCGGGAACAGGACGGCGACATAGCGGTTTTTGGAGACGGCGTAAGACCGGGCGAGATTGAGCTGATTTCCGATGACGCGCACGCCGCCGGCAGCTCCCTGGTGTTTAATAAAAGTTGTCAGTCCAGCGGCGGAAATGCCCATGAGAATTGCCATAACTAAAATTACCATCAGGAGTTCGACAATGGTGTAGTTACGTCTGGTGTATCTGCCGGTTTTAACCATAAAAATCCCTGTTTATAAAAAAACGTTTATCAGTGTATTGAATATACAGCCTGCCGTAGTCAATGCAAGACCTGAGGCGGGAGGTTTGCCACGAATTTCACGAAAGGGAAAGATTTCACCGCAGAGGACGCTGAGAACACGGAGATTTTTTTACCACGAAAGAGTAAAGAATTTAACGCAAATGGCGCAAAGGACGCAAAGAACAAGGTTTTTTTAACCACGAAAGGGAAAGTTTACCATGAAGGACATGAGGAAAATGAAGGGTGAGGAGGGGAAGGGGACAAGCAAGAAAAGCAAGAAAAGCAAGAAAATTCACCATGAAGGACATGAGGGGGGATAGGCTCGCAGCGCGAGCCCGTGCGCTTAGGAATCGACGCAGTCGAGGAGCAGCGCAGCGAATTAAGTACGCCCGAAAGGCACGATTAAGCGGATCGATTTTAGCCACGAAAAGGGAACATTCACCATGAAGGACATGAAGGGAATGAAGGGTTGTTGTTGTATGACTATGCCAATACTTTCATGTTGTCATGCAGGAACTCCGGCG
>JBAYVM010000337.1:0-3918 GCA_041674645.1 Victivallaceae bacterium
CGTACCGCCATGCAGGAAGGCTTACAGAGTTGTCCGGATTGCGGACTGCTTTCCCGGCCAACATTTGGCGTTGACGAAGGACGCTGTCCGCGCTGTGACGAAGAACTTGTTTTTCGCAAACGTTCAAGCCTTCAACGCACCATTGCTTACCTGATTGCGGCGGCGGTTTGCTATATTCCGGCCAATTTTCTTCCGGTTATGACAACGATTACCAGCGCCGGAAAAGAATCTGACACCATCATGCAAGGCGTTGTGCTGTTGTGGTCGCCGACCGGGTGGCCGCTTTCGCTCATCGTGTTGTTTGCCAGCATCATGATTCCAAGCGCGAAAATCGTGGGACTGCTCTATCTGGTTATCTCCATAAAGTGCGGTTCAATTAAAAATAATGTTCAGCGCATCCGGCTTTACCGGACAATTGACATGATCGGGCGCTGGTCGATGGTGGATGTTTTCGTAGATACTTTTACCGTGGCGCTTATCCAGTTGCAACCGCTCATGTCGGTGGAACCGGGGCCGGGATTACTGTTTTTCGCGGCGGTTGTGGTGTTGACGATGATGGCGGTTGAGTCGTTCGATCCGCGTCTGATATGGGATTCTGCAAATTCACAAGCAACCGAACAAGGGAGTTAAATATGTCTGAAAAATCCAAATCGCTGTCCAAAGTTCCAGAAGCAAAAATTGTTGTCAAAAAACGTACGCGGTTTTCGCTGGTCTGGGTTATACCCATTGTTGCCGCCGTCGCCGGTATCTGGATTGTTGTGACTAATATTTTAAACCGGGGGCCGGAAATCACCATAGTTTTCCAATCCGCCGACGGACTTGAAGCCCAGAAAACCAAAATTAAATACAATGGACTGGACATCGGAGTTATCAAAAGTATCAGGCTTTCGGAGAATCACAAAAGCATTATTGCCACCGCGCAAATGAGTCCCAATATGAAAGACTTGCTCGTCGAAGATTCCAAATTCTGGGTCGTTCGTCCGCGCATTACCGGCATGGCAATTACCGGACTGGGCACGTTGATTTCCGGCGATTACGTCGGCATGCAACTTGGCAAATCACAACAGAAAGCGTTTGCTTTTATAGCGCTTGAAACTCCGCCGTTGACGGGCGATACTCCCGGACGAGTTTTTACGTTAAAAACACCTGAACTGGGTTCGCTGGGCATCAGCACTCCGGTTTTCTTCCGGCAGTTGCAGGTCGGCCAGATTGTGTCTTACGAGCTGGATAAAAACGGAAAGTTTCTGAACGTGAAAATATTTGTGCAGTCACCATACGACCAGTACGTCAATGCCGATACAAGATTCTGGCAGGCCAGCGGAATTGAAGTTTCAATGTCTGCAAATGGCATTAATATCAAAACCGAGTCGCTCCTGTCCATTCTGGCGGGTGGCGTCACGTTTGAAACTCCTGAAACCCGGCAAGCGCCGCTGCCGGTCGACGCCGGCGCCACTTTTAACTTATTCGATGACCGCGCGGAAGCGTTCAAGCCTCCAGTCTGCGATCCCCGCGACTATGTGCTTGTTTTTAAACAATCAGTCCGGGGGTTGACGAAAGGCGCCCCGGTGCAGTTCTACGGCATAACCATCGGCGAGGTGACAAAAATCAGTCCGCAGGTGGATATGGCTAAAATGGAAAGCTGTGTGCAGGTGACGGTCAGCGTTGACCCGAAACGCTATGGCGTGAAGTTTATGGATTTGCCCGCGAGTGAAAATAAAGTAGAAGCCCATAAAAAACTGCTCAATGCGTTGGTCGCCCGCGGATTCCGGGCCCAGTTGAATACCGGAAATTTGCTTACCGGATCTTTGCTGGTGTCATTTGATTTTTCTCCAGAGGCGCCGACTTTTGCACTGGACTGGTCGCAAAAACCATTGCAACTGCCAACCATACCCAACACGCTTAGTTCGATTGAAAACAGCGCCGCCGCGCTCCTCAAAAATCTCAATCAGGCAGCAGTGGATGCGCGGTGTACAATCTCCAATACTGACAAATTGCTGAACAACGCCGATAAACTGTTTAACAATGCCAACCAGCTCATTGAACCAAATTCCGTCATGAACGCTGAACTCAACAACCTGCTCCAGCAGGGTAGCGGCGCCGCCCGGGCGTTGCGCGTGCTGGCCGATTACCTGGAACGCCATCCCGAAGCGCTTATTTTAGGAAAAAAAGGAGAAGCAAAATAATGAAAGCTCGTATCAACTCTTTAATCGCCTTCACGTCTATCGCAATGTTCGCCGCCGGTTGCGCCTCCGCGCCGTCGAAGTTCTACACGCTCAATTCTACCGCCCAAGACGATGGAAAAAAACGCGTTGATTACGCAATAACCGTCGGCCCGGTTTCCATTCCAATGGAAGTTGACCGCCCGGAATTCACCGTTCGCATCTCCTCAAATCGCGTGGCAATTGATGAATTCAACCGCTGGGCGGAACCGCTCAACAGCAATATCGCCCGGGTGGTGGCTGGTGATCTGGCGACGCTGCTCGGAACGCCGCGCGTAATTTCCGTTCCAATGGCAAATTTTGCTCCGGACTACCGCGTGACGATTGATATTCAACGTTTTGAATCAGCGCCGGGAAAATCAGCACAACTTGAAGCCGTTTGGGTAGTCCGCAAGTCAAATGGTGGTCAGGCGGTTTCCGGTCGCACAATAGCGATTGAACCAGTAACCGATGACAGTTTTAACGCCTTGGCCGCCGCGCACAGTCGCGCACTGGCAAAAGTCAGCAGCGATATTGCCGCCGCCATCCGGGCAGAAGCCAATAAAAAACAATAGTTTCTTCCGACACAATCAAAAGACTTTGGAAAACTTTCACCATGAAGAACGTGAAGAAAATGAAGGTTTAGTCGTCTTAGCGTAGCCTTACGCAAGACATTTGAGTTGCTTTGTTTTTGCCACGAATAGCACAAACGGTTTTGTTTTGGAGGGTTTTCGCTCCGTCGAAACCTCTTACTGCAACGGCACAACGCACCTCCTTCCTCAATCTTTTTTATTTCCGGTCTGGTTGGAAATACTTTGCGTCTTCGCGCCTTTGCGTTAAAATCTTGCATTATTCCGGCTAATTGGCGGATTAATAATCGATTTTTATGCCGAATGGCGCTAATAGCGTCAGCGCTTCAGGAGATGAAAATACTGCGTTTTTCACTTTGTTGGTGGTCGGATCAAGAAAGTAGTTTTTCGCCCCGCGAAAATCGGCCTTTTCCAGATTGGCGTTGTGAAATTTACTGCCCTGTAAATCAGAACCGGCAAAACTCGCCTCTTTGAGATCAACATTGATAAAATCCGTTTCCCGGACTGACGAGTCATGAAATTTAGTTTTGCACATTCGCAGACCGCTGAAATTACACAATTGCAACCGGCATTGCCGGAATTCCCAGCTCAACAGAAATGGACTAATCTTGGCAAACACGATTCCCAGAATCTTGCAATTGCAAAAGATAACGTTTTGAAACCGGCAGCCTTCAACCACAACGTTGGAAAGATTGCAACCGTCGAAAGTACAGTCGGCAAACGAAGCGCGGGTAAACGTGTAATCGCTGAAATTGCCACCTTTGAACATGCAACCGGAAAATTCCCGGTCAGTCAAATCGTGTCCCGGCCAGTCAATATCTTTAAAAACCTGATCTTCGTATATTTGTTCTGCCAATGCCATATCTTTCCTTTTTTGTAAACCTCAACTATATACCGTGGCAGGTTTGATTCAAGATATTCCGGCAAATGTCAGCATTGTTTTTTCTGCGGCGGAACTCAAAAACCCGGAGAAAAGTTTTCGCCATGAATGTTAAGTTTTCAAGTTGAAATATAATGAGCCCCAAAAATCGGACAGTTGAATAAGGTGTAAAAAGTTCAAAAAAAAGAGTTATATTTAAGGAATTTTTTACACAAGGAATTTGACATTATGAGAAAAAGTTTTGACGGTA
>JBAYVM010000338.1:0-3913 GCA_041674645.1 Victivallaceae bacterium
ACAGTAAAAGTGCTTTTTGAGCATAGCGGGTTCAGACATCTGAACTTGCCTATTGCTTCGCGTCCGAGACGGACGCGGCTACACCGAAAAACGGCTTCGCCGGAGCGAAACCTTCCAAACTCCCAAAAACCTTTTCGTGTGATTCGTGGTAAAAAAACATCGCGTCCGAGACGGACGCGGCTACACCGGAAAGGTTTTCGACGGATAGCGCAGTCGCGGGACTCCAAAGACTGGCAAACCGTTCCAATCGTTCGCGAGCATCAACCGCTGGCATTGGCACGGAATGCGCCGGGAGATAGGCCGCGTATTTTTTTGAACACCGTGCAAAGATGCCGTTCACTGGCAAAACCGCAGTCGCCGGCAATCGCTTTCAGCGGCAGCGTGGAATTTTCCAACAGATTTTCAGCGCGCGCCAGTCTGGTGAAAATGATAAAATCCTTGATTCCGGTTTGATAACGATCTTTAAAAATATGCCGCAAATAATGGTCGCTGATTCCAATCCGGGCGGCAATGTCCTGAGTTTTTCGGAGCGTATTGAATTCATTCAGGATTATCCGGCAGGCCTCGGCGGCGTACCATTGCGAAGAACCAATCGCTTCGGAGGAACTGGCCGGTTGGAGCGACTGTTCCAGCAAGGCCAGCAGCAACGCGGTTCCACGGTGGTCATATACCGCCTGTTGCAAACTATTCATGCGCGGAACCGGTTTCAACAGGAAAGCCAAATCCGCCGCCATGCTTTTGTCTGTCGTGTTGTTGATGTAGCGCATGACTCGCAATGGCTCAGGCAACGCGCCATTAACAGCCAGATGAATACAAAGGTCTTTGCCGCTGGTATGCGAAGTCTGAAAATGCGCCTGACCGGGCGGGTGAATGACCCAGCTGCCCGGAACAAAATCAATCTGTTTGCCATCATCGGCATAAACCGTACCGCGTACTCCCCGGTGATATACAATTTCAAAACCGCGATGCCGGTGAAACGGGCAACTGCCTGGTTGCACCGGCACACTCCAGCCGGACAGAAAACTGCAATGCAAGCCGGACAACGCCTTGAGTGTCGCCGCATCAATAACCATATCATGCAATATCATTATTCTATCTCAGCCATAAATTAATGCTTACAATAACCGTTTAGTGGAATATATAGCCATTATCTGGAATTGCAAAACAGCGTTGCCAGATTACAATTATCCACACAAACTAATTCAGGAGTTTTCACATGGAACAAAGAATTGTATTTACCGGAAAAAGCGAATTGAAACTTGAAGAGTTCAGCCTTGCGACTCAAGGCGAAAACCAGGTTACTGTCCGCAATATATGTTCATTAATCAGCATCGGCACCGAGCTCATCGTGCTGAACCGCATGTTCGATCCCGGCACGCATTGGGACAACTGGATTAAATATCCGTTCTATCCCGGTTACGCCGCGATGGGTGAAGTCGTTGCGACCGGCAAAAACGTATCTTGCTTGAAAGTCGGCGACAAAGTTGTTCATCGCGGCGGCCATGCTTCCGCGGCAATTGTTGATGCGGAACAATGTTTCCCGGTTCCAGATGGAATTGAACCGGAAACCGCCTGCTGGTTTGCGTTGGCTAAGATTGCAGCAATGAGCGTTCCGGTTGCGCAATACGGTATTGGCAACAGTGTGGCGGTAATCGGCGCCGGGCCGGTCGGACAGATGGCAAGCCGCTGGGCGCTGGCCGCCGGAGCAGAACCGGTTATCCTGATTGACACCGTTCCCATGCGCCTGAAAATGGCTAAACGCGGCGGGGCGGTCAATACGATTTGCGCCACTGCCGGAAACGCGATTGACGAAATCAAAAAAATCACCGGCGGCAGTTTGCCGGACGTAGTCATTGACAGCACCGGCCATGCGGCGGTATTTTCTGACGCCCTGAAAATCGTGCGTGATTTCGGACGGCTGGTATTGCTGGGCGACACCGGTTCGCCAGGACAACAACATCTTTCACCGGACGTAATCATGCGCGGGCTGACCATTGCCGGAGCTCATGACTGCCACGAAAACAGCCATTGGAACAGCAGAAAAATTATTTCATTGTTCTTTAAATTCTGCCAGTCCGGACGGTTTAATGTTGACGGACTGATTACCCACCGGTTCGCGCCGAAAGAATGTGTTAAAGCTTACGCCATTGCCCACGAACACCGTGCGGAAACGATGGGTATAGTATTCAACTGGTCGAAATAATTTGTAACAATTGAGGATAAAATATCATGCGGAAAATCAAATTAAGCGCCCCGGACTGGTGTTTTTACCGGAAAGAATTTAAGCCGGAAGAGTATTACAGGAAACTGCTGGAGCTGGGTTACAGCGCCGTGGAAATGGCGCAACCGGAACGTTGGAACGCGTTACGCAATGCCGGACTGAAATTAGTTAACATCGGAGCGCCCGGCATGGAAACCGGCCTGAATAATCCGGCCAATCATTCCAGCTTAATTCCTGAGATATTGGACACTATCAGTCTTGCCTCGGACAATGATATTCCGCAAGTGATTATTTTCAGCGGTAATCGCAAAGGAATAGCTGATTCCGCCGGACTGAAAAACTGCAAACTGGCGATTGAAAAACTGCTATCGGTCGCACAAAAAAAAAATGTCACCCTGATTTTTGAAATGCTCAACAGCTTCGATCATCAGGATTATCAGGCGGACAACAGCAAGTTCGGGTTTGATCTGATTAATGCTTTCAATTCAGAAAACCTCAAAATTCTTTACGACATCTATCACATGCACCGCATGGGCGAAAATATCATCCGCGACATAATCGCCAATCTGCACCATATCGCTCATCTGCATGTTGCTGGCGCGCCGAAACGAAATTTCCCGGGCGATGCTCAGGAAATTGATTATCCGGCCATAGTTGCCGCGGTGATGAATGCCGGATACCATGGTTACTGGGGAATGGAGTTTATTACTCCGTCTACAATCGAAGAACTTGAGCTGGCCGCCAGACTTTGGAGAAACTCATAAACGCCGGATTAAACTTTCTACCTGAAAATACTAAAGCTCAAGTTTTGTACCTGATATTCGACTGACGCTTTATGGATGTGGAGCAATTCTTTCTGGGAGCGCCGGTCATCTGGCCGGCTTTAACAAAGTACCACAAACATCCCTGTTTGTGATTTCACCGCCTGAATAACTCAAGCTGGAAGCTTGATGTACTATGAAAAATATAACGTCACTTCTGCCTGACCGGTCATGACGAAAATTGCATTGTCCGGTGCGAAACCGCACAGTAATTCTGAATTCGCAGACCATAGAATGACGCGTTTGAGATGAGCGATTCAAAATTACCGTGCTTCCTGTCACTCCCTGATAAAATTACGGAATATAATTCTGAGAATATTCCTGAGCAAAATGTTCGTTTTGTTGTTCCGTGCGGTCTCCAACAGTCTCATCAAACTTGCGTTCCTTGGCGTGTCCATCGCAGTATAAATAGTTTGACTGACTGGTATGCCGGTCTTTTTTCACGTTTTCTTCCCAGGCGGAGGGAGCTTTAAACCCGGTATATCCTGTATGGGCTAATGCGCCTGCGCTATCGCCGCGTTCTGACAGAATAATATTTCTTGAAGGGCTACGCAAAGTGTTAATCCGTTTTGCGAACGCAAACAGTCCGTTATAAATATAGCTCGGGCGTGTTTCCCAGCCGGTCGCGCCGCCTGCTTTTACATTGGGATCGCTCTGGCAGCGCAGAAACGCCGGCTTCATTCCGTAGGGGAGCAAATAATCATTCCATTCCAAAAATGGCGTGGTATTTGCGGGCGTCATAACCGGACTGCCATACACTCCGCCGTGCACATTGGGGAAGTAATCCTGATTATCGCCGTTATAGCCCAGGAAACCGATTCCGGATTGCTTCAAATTATTCATGCAGTTTATCGCATGTCCTTTTGCGCGC
>JBAYVM010000339.1:0-3860 GCA_041674645.1 Victivallaceae bacterium
CATAAAAATAATCATTGCGTCGGAAGACTCGTTGCGGAATACCTGGCTGAACTCAGCGTCGGAAACAATCACCTTGCTTTTCGCATCAATACGCGCCAGTTTGATTAAGTTGTCCAAATCAGCCGTGTCGCGTTCCATGTCCGTTCCCGAACCGGAAAGACGTAAAACCCTCAACCCGGTGCCCGACCACATTTTATTCTCCATCATTAAATAAGCGAGTATTAACATCAATGAGCCGTTGTGATGACCGCGCCACCAGATATCAATCCGTCCGCTGATAATTTCAGTATATAGACTGGCTTGCGGATTGGCAAACACCAGACAACTCATGTTGATACGGGAAATCGTTCTCAGATGATTCATGAACGGATCTATTCGCTCCGCGTCCTTCGGAAAACCCAGCATGATAATATTGGGCTTAATCGGGCCGATGGAATGGCTTTGCAGAAAAGTGTATAAGCCGCGGTCAAAATCTTCACAAACAATAGCTTCAGGGAAAATATCCAGTTTTTTCTCAATAACAAAGTCCTGCAATTTGAGCAATGCTTCTGCTCGGAGCGTTTCCAGATTTTCATTGTCGCCGACAACAATTTCCACGAGTGAAATGATACCGCGATTGCACTCAAAGCGGCTGGCAATGTCCACCAGCATGCTCCGGGTATTCGCGTTGCCGGACAGGATAACCATTGTCGGACGCCAGTTTTTTGGGTCCGGCGGCATTTTGGCTAACGCCAGCAGATTATTCCGGATTCTGGAATAAGTAAAACCGCGCCTGGCATCACCGAAAGTCTTTTTCATGTCGCGACGGCAGGCAATAAAAAACAACAGCGAGATAAAAATCAGCGCAATAATTGAACCGACCGCGTTAATCATCAGTGAAACCACAATACAGGAAACCGCACCAAACAACGCCGCCGACCAGTGAAACAGTTTGAAGCTCGGACGAAATGATGGATTGGCGCCGTAGGATTCAACGAATGCCGCCAAATTGACAATGCCGTAAGTGTAGAGAAAAAACATAGTTACAATAACCGCCACCGCATTCAACGCGCCGCCTTCGCCATCTTTCGCAATTCCGCTCATGCCACCCCAGAATAACACCCCGAAACCGATTAACGCAGTCGGCAATAACGCCAGTTTCGGTTCGTTGTTCGGCCCGCTGCCGTGCCTGAACGGATTAAGAACGGTGATAATGCGGTCATTGGCCAGCGCCTGCAATACTCGCGGCGCTCCCATGCAGGAGCCCAGCGCGCTGGATAAAGTCGCGGCGACAACTCCCGCCAAAACCATAAATCCGGCTCCGAATAACGCATTTTCCACCAGCACTTGATATGGTCTGGCAATCAGCGTTTGCCGTGAAAATGCTCCACCGCAGATTACCATTTGGATTGCATAAACAATTAAACCGCAGAAAATCGCGGCCATTGTGCCTCGCGGCAGAGATTTTTCCGGAGATTTCAAATCCCCGGACATGTTAACTCCTGCCATAATGCCGGTAACTGCCGGGAAAAAAATCGCGAACAGCAGGGTGATATTCGTGTCGCTGGATGACGTGGCGTTCGCGCGCAACGTTTCCAGGCTGAACACATTCAACGCCCCACCGAGAAACGTAACAATCGACAATCCTAAAATCGCCAGGATAATGTATTGAATTTTTATAACCCAGTCTGCGCCGCTCCAGGACAGAATAAATACCGCAATTCCGGTTCCCATGACAATTGGAAAATAATACGGCTCCAATACCGGGAAATTTCGCGCCAGCGCTTCCGCGAAACCCAGAATATAAAACGGCACTGACAACGCCTGAGCGATGAATAACGTCAATCCGATTGAACTGCCGAAACCCGGACCGAGTGAACGCGAAATCAGAAAATATGCGCCGCCGCCCTTGACCGGCGTATTCGTGGAAATAACTGAAATGGACAACCCGGTGGCAATGGTTATAGATTCGGCAATCAGCAGTATTCCGAGAGCCGCGATAATTCCGGCGGAACCGACTACATAGTTGGTCCGCATAAACATAATCAAACCGAAAATAGTCAGAATTGATGGCGTGAACACTCCGCCGAAAGTTCCGAATTTATAACCGCTATTCACCGTTTTATCTGTAGTTTGTGTTGTCATATCCATCCTTAAACAATTTTGCATTTTCAGAATTTAGCTCAAATCTCCGGATAAACAAATTCCAGCCGGAAAAATTCCAGCTTGCATAGATCTTCAGCGGGAATTATATTGAAGCCGGTCAAAAACAGCGGGAGCTCTCCGAGCGCAAACAAGCATAAATTTATGCATAATTTTGTCAACGAAGGATTATAATGACTATAACAGGACGTAAGACTTTTGCACGATACCGGAACACATTTGCGGTTGTCATCGTATTATTTATTATCGGAACGACTTATTATTTTTATGAAAATTCATTTGTGTCAAATTGTGATTCGTCCGCTGGCAAATACTTACGCGAGATAAAACCAGCTTTGCAACGGGAACAGGACAAGAAACAGACGCCGGACAAGGGGAATAATGCGTTGTCTAACAACGACCCAACAGCAATAAAACTTAAATCGTACGGCAATAATAATATTTTCCTGCTGGATTTTATCAATGCCATTAAATATAAGGATGTTATAATAAAAGAAATATTGCCTGAGGTCAATCATTTTTCTTGTTCAAATTCAGCCTCTGACAATTTTTATGAATGGCTGAAGGCTAGTGTTGGCGGTGCTCATGGTCGGCATAAAACATTGCAACGTGATCTGTTTTATACGTTCCTGTTTTTTGAAATATCTGGCGCTGGTGGGGGAGAATTGGTTGATTTAAACAAAGAGAAAATGTCTCCATTTATGAATTCCCTTCTAACCAAAAAATTGTTTGGTGATATTGACATATACTCTTGGTTCTACAGATCATCTGATTGTGATTGGCTTATAGAGAAACCCAAAAAACTTGATATTCCTGAATTCGTTATTGACTGCTATCCTTGTGATATCAAACGAGCGGGTTGGGATTATAAAACTCTATTAAAAAAATCTAAGAAAAACTTAAAAATAGTTGTTTTAAGATTGGATAATAAATCACAAATCACAAAATATCCAAATCTTGAGCAGACTCAAGACAATTCGCTTCAGGAGAATTCTTCTCAAGAGTCAGAAAAATCAGAATTGAAATCTGCTGTTTGTAACGAAATCTTGAATATAGCAGAAAAATCAAAGGTGAAGAATGTTAGTAAACTTAAAACGTTTGACTATTATTCAAACATCGAAGTTCTTATAAAATTTAAAGGAAATTATGATTCTATTAAGAGCTTTTTATCGAATTTATGCCACTCCGACTACCTGTTTGCGGTTAAACTGATCGGCATTAAAAACCCTGAATATTTGTCAGAAATTATGGATAAGTCAAAGAGGCCCATACTTTTTACTGAAGCTGAATGTGTTTTTCTGATTGAGTTTCCCGTGATTGATAATACTGGCGGCAAACTTTAAAATTGGTGTTTGCGTTGATTAAGCAGCGCCAGTTTTAGCCTTAAACCGGCGAAAAAAGACAGCACTGTCCGTCGCACGGACGATTTTGCGCAAGGTTACGCTAAAACTTTTTGCGAAGGAATAATAGGATTGTTTTTTCTGCTCAAGCTGTATAGTGCTTGAATATTTTTTAGGGAATGAGCCAAAGGCCAGGGCTGTTCAATGCTAGAACTTAACCGGCTTCGACGGGACTTCTGACGCGGAGCGTCTTTGGACTGCGGTGTCCCTGTGCCGCTTTGTTTTTCCTCTTTTTCTTGAATTCCTGCTTAATCTCAGACAGGAGTGTCTGAGTTACATTGATTAATTGCAACAGCTACATCAGAAAAAAGGTATCGA
>JBAYVM010000340.1:0-3857 GCA_041674645.1 Victivallaceae bacterium
CGCAAGGTTCCGAGGGTTCGAATCCCTCCCCCTCCGCCATTTTACTCCATTTGCTTATTGTGACAACAAATAATGTAGAGCGAGAAATGGTTTGCACAGTGGCAGGGTAAAAAAATAGCGCAACATAAATATGCTGTGCAAACCTGTTGTTAATTATTGAGAAAATCTGCTAAGTTGTTAAGTCATAAAGCGCGTAACCCTTTTGTTAATTTGCAAATAATTGTCTGTTTCAAAAAACTGTGATTCCCTGCCATTTTTCTGATTGATTCAGCTTTACCTGAAACTAGAAGAAAATTAACCGGGCAATATGATTTTACAGGGAATGAGGTGTTGATTTTTTTCATTTTCCGGTTAAATTAACAGATTCTGGATATGGCGTTATTCATCGCTTTTGCGCCAGTCCATAACTTAATTAATTAAAAATTAAAACATAAAACAGTTGGAGTTCAGAAATGAGCAAAGAACACAAAAAAGACGCAAAGCATGAACATAATCATGCGCCGGAAGAAGTTGTAGAAGAGCAAAAAGTTGAAGCGCCGCAGGTTACGACTCCGGAAGATACGATAAAAGCGCTGGAAACCGCACTGGCGCTGGAACAGGATAAACTGTTACGGTTGCAGGCGGAGTTTCAGAATTATCGCAAACGGGCGGCGAAGGAAATCTCCAACGCCCGGATAGTGGGATTAACAGAAACAATCATGCCGTTTTTGCAGGTATTTGACCATTTCAACATGGCAGTAATTGCGGCAGGAAAATCTGACAACATGGATGCCATTCGTCAGGGACTCGAAATGATTCTGACTGAATACAGCAAAGCGCTGGAAGAGTTGGGCGTGGAACGGATTGACGCGATAGGCGAGATATTCAATCCCGAACACCACGAAGCAATTGCTGAGGAAGCCTCCGAGGAGATAGAAGAAGGCCGGGTTCTAAAACAATGGAGTTGCGGTTATAAAATGGGCGAAAAGCTGTTGCGTCCGGCCGGAGTTGTCGTCAGCAGCGGTCCGACATCGAACAATGAGCAGGAATGAGGTAAAGATTTATGGCAACCCAGGATTATTATGAATTATTCGGTGTAAGCCGCACGGCTTCCGCCGATGAAATAAAAAAAGCGTATCGCAAACTGGCGATTAAATATCATCCGGACAAAAATCCGGGCAACAAGGAAGCGGAGGAAAAGTTTAAAGACATTTCTCATGCTTACGAAGTATTGAGCGACAAAAACAAACGTGCGCAGTACGACCAGTTCGGGCACGAAGCCTTTACCAGCGCCGGGCGCGCCGGAGCAAGCAGCAGTGGCGGATTCCACGATCCGTTTGACATTTTCAGCCAGGTTTTCGGCAATCCCGGCGGCGGAGGCGGCGGCGGCGGAAGTATTTTTGAAGATTTATTCGGCGGCGGAGGTGGCGGCAATAGACGTTCTGCGTCTTCCGCAGTTGACGGTTCCGATTTGCGTTATGACCTGGAAGTTGATTTTGTTGATGCCGTCTATGGCGCAGACAAGAAAATCACCATTCCCAACATGACAGCTTGTGATGCCTGCGGCTCAAGCGGTTGCGAACCGGGAACCGGACGAACTGCCTGCCAGCGTTGCGGCGGCTCAGGGCAAGTTTCTCTGTCGCAAGGATTTTTCAGTATTCGTCAAACCTGTCCGGCTTGTAACGGCGCAGGGCAAAAGATTGACAAACCCTGCAAAAAATGTCATGGACAGGGACGGGTACGAAACGAAAAAACATTGCAAATACATATTCCTCCCGGCGTGGACACCGGTTCACGGTTGCGAGTTTCCGGAGAAGGCGAAAGCGGATTCCGCGGCGGTCATGCGGGTGATCTTTATGTTTTCATTCACGTCCGGGCACACGATATTTTCCATCGTGAAGGCAATGATATTATTTGTGAAATTCCGGTGCCTTATTCAATCGCGACCATGGGCGGAATTGTTGACGTTCCGACCATCAGCGGCAAAGCCAGAATGAAAATTCCGGAAGGCACGCAAAACGGAACTGTGCTCAGAATGAAAGGCAAAGGCATTCCGGCGCTTCGCGGCGGTTCGCGCGGCGACATGCACATCCGGGTCTTCGTTGAAGTGCCGACTCATTTGAGTCGCGAACAGCGGGAATTGCTGGAGCGGTTCAACGCATCATTGAGCGATGACAAGAACCACCCGTTAAAAACTGCTTTTGAGAAAAAAGCGCAACCGTTTCTGGGTGTCAGCTAATCCATAAACAAGAGAAGAGCGGCATTGGTAAAAGACAAAAATAAAGCAACGGACGGAATTTTAGCCAACAATAAAAAGGCTTTTCACGATTACGCCGTGCTTGACCGCATTGAAGCGGGAATACAGTTGCAGGGCACTGAAGTAAAAAGTTGCCGTGCCCATTCGATTACCATGGCCGACTCTTATGTCAAAATTGAAAAAGGCGAAGCATTGCTGCTGAATGTTCACATTGCCACCTACGAGCAGGGCAATCAGTTTAATCACGACCCCAAGCGCCAGCGGCGGCTGTTAATGCATAAGCGTGAAATGCTCAAGCTAACGCAGCAAATCAAAGAAAAAGGCTGCACGCTGGTTCCACTAAAATTCTATCTCAAAAAGAGTCTGATAAAAGTTGAACTCGGCATCTGCAAAGGCAAAACATTTGGCGACAAACGCGATACGTTGCGTCAGCGACAGGATGACATGGACTCACGCCGCGCCATCCGCATGCACAAATAAACTGAAAACGATAGCGCAAACGGAGTATGACGTGAAAAACGAAGTTGCCGAAAGAATGTCTGATTCAGTCCAGTCCGACGACACCAGTTCCGGGTTGTGCGTAAAAATCTCCGACACCGAAATCTATGATGATTCAGAAGAAATCGAATGTCTCAACTGCGGAGAAATTATTCCCAGCGGACGGGACACCTGCCAGAAATGCGGCTGGAGCTACAACGAATAGCAAGGATGGCTCAGAAGCCCACGGAATAATCTTCGCCGCCCATCCGGAGCAGATTTTCGCGGGATATTTCCTGATAACCATGCGGTTCCATCGTAAATGAAGCACGCCCGCCGGAAAGTTTCGGCAACGCACTGCTGAATCCAAACATTTCCGCCAGCGGCACTTCACAATGCAAAAGCCTGGCTCCCATGGCATTGTCCATGCCATGAATTACCGCCCGTTTTGATTGCAGAAAGCCGTTAATTTCACCGATTACATCTTCCGGAGCAATGATATCCAAACGCATCAACGGTTCAAGCAGAGTGGTTCCTTGCGTGACAGCCTGCTGTACGGCATTCATCACCGCGCCAGCCACTGAACCATCGGTTGTTTTATCCGGCAAGCCACGAATAGCTTTTACAGTACCTTTAATATAAATCAACGGATATCCGAGATTGCCGCCGGTTTTGAGTGCGCCATTAAGAGTTTCACAAGCGGTTTTTATCCATGAGTTGGGAATGTCTTTGCTATGAATTGCCGACATAACTTCAATCCCCTGCTCCACATGTTCCGGGCTCAACTCAATATCCACTTCCGCATAAAATTGATTGTCACCGAGGATCCGGTCGAATACACCGGTAACCGAACATGCGGCGGGAATAGTTTCCCGGAACGCGACGCGTGGCTTCCCGTATCGAGCCTCAATTTTAAATTCATTATGCAGCCGGTTAGTGTTAATTTCCAAATGCAACTCTCCCATGCCCGAGAGAATTACCTGACCGGTATTTTCATGTTTTTTCAGCGTCAGCGTCGGGTCCTCACGGCACAAAAGTTCCAAGCTGGAGCTGAGCCGGTCTTTGTCTTTATTTGACTTCGGTTCAATCGCAATAGAAATCACCGGATCGGGAAAGTTTATTTTTTCCAGCAGCACCTGCCGGC
>JBAYVM010000341.1:0-3851 GCA_041674645.1 Victivallaceae bacterium
AGGGAACAACTAAAAAATGAACTGGCGCAATTCAAGCAGCGAAAAGAACAGCCGCAATTCAAGATAATTTATCTTTATCAGAAAGAGTGCGGCAAAAACGCATTCCTGGCGGAAGGATTGGCTTCATTGCAAGTCAACGGCCAGTATCGTTACCGCAATGAATTGACTGAATACGCCTTGAAAGATGGCAAGCTGACCGGCATAAAGGCATTATTCAATCCGGACGTTCCGGCATATTTCTGGACAGCGGCGTTGCATTCCGGGAAGATTGGCGTACTGGAATCAAAGATTGGCGGCCAGGAATTGAAGATTGTGTCATTTCTGCCGGATGAAACGTTTTCCGGCAAACAGCCGAAAATTCCATCGTGGGTATTGTATCAGGTGAGAATGCCCGGCAGGTATCTGGTTCCGTTAAAACAGACCGCCGCCGGTTATGAAATTCCCGGCAGCGGCTATGCAATTCCGGCGGTTAATGTTTCTGAACAGTCCAAATATGCCGGAGTTATTACCGATTATCGTTTGTTGGCTCCGGAACAGGAAGAAACGTTCCTGAAAAAGTTGATTCAGGATGAGACGTTTGCGTCTTTGCAACTGGCCAGCCTGCGGCGATTGGCGGCGATGGGCGAATTTCAGCGGGAACGCGGGAATATCAGAAATGATCTTCTAAACGGAGCGGAAAGAAAACTGAAAAGTAAAAAAATAAAAACACAAAGCATTGTCGGACAAGTAATTCCAAATATTAGCAGAAAAATCGGTTAAAACTTTTCGAATATCCAACATCGAACAAGTAATGTCTAGCATCCAAGGGAAGTTACATTTAGTAAACCCATTTGATGCAGACAGGTCTCCCGTTAGTTGCCGCGTAACCTTACGCAATAAATCAGTACGCCGGACGACGTTATTTTTTCGCAGAAAACTCGCCTCGCAGAGCGAGTCCACTACACCAAACGGTTTTGACGGAGCAAAACCTTCCAGCCTCAGTACCAAACACTTCCAGGCGCATAACTCTAACAACTTTAGAATTTTAGACCTGATATTTTGCAGGAGAATATATTAATTGCCTTTTATTCTACTGCCGCTGGTTTCCAGTCATTGAAACATTCAGCCGGAGAGATAGCTTATAAAGAAATTAAATAAGATAAATCAACTTGGGTGAAGGCTTTTTATGACCATTGAACTTAATTATTCCAGACTGGCAGGACACGAACCGATGTTGCGGGATTCAATCCGTTGCAAGGCATTCCGCCAGGCGATTGTCAATGCGGTTACGCCGGGTTGTACGGTGCTTGATATTGGCGCTGGAACCGGAATTCTCAGCATTTTCGCGGCACAAGCTGGCGCCGGGGTGGTTTATGCGGTGGAACGCACCGGGATTGCTGAACTGGCGAAATATATTATTCAGCAGAATAAACTTGAAGATAAAATTCAGGTTCTGCACGACGATATTGAAAATATTGAGTTGCCGGGCAAAGTTGATGTTATTGTTTCAGAATGGCTGGGTGGATACGGCGTAGATGAAAATTTGCTGCCGGTTGTTTTGCTGGCCCGCGACCGCTGGTTGAAGCCGGGCGGGAAAATGATTCCTGAAACGGTTTCTGCCTGGATGGCTCCGGCACAAGATGCATATTTGCAGCAGGATGTTGATTTTTGGCAAAGTGAACCGTACGGAATCAATCTGGATGTGATTGGTGAAAATTCCGCCCGGCAGGCGGACTGGTGTTGCAATCATATAAAACAGGAACATCTGGCTTGCGCTCCAAAGTTGATGTGGCATGTTGACAGCAATATTTTACCTCTGGCTGATGCCAGCAAACCATTTGAGGCGAACATGGAATTTGTTGCGGAACGCGACAGCCAGTTTAATGTTCTTGCCGCCTGGTTCAGTTCCGAGCTTGACTCGCGGACAATTCTGGCCAACGGTCCTGCCGATCCGGACACTCACTGGGGGCGTTCAATCTTCCCGATAGGTAAAACAGTTTCCGTTAAACGCGGGACACGGATAAACGTTCATTTCATACTTGCGCCTGATGGCAAAAATCAATCTGTTGCCAAATGGTCGCTGGAAGTTGACGGCTATAGTTTCAGTTCAGAAGGAATCACGCTGGCAACAGTTTAAATTTGCTGCCAGTCGCGACTTTCACGCCTAAAACAAATTTCTTGCCAGCCGCGCCGGGTCTTCCCCGGCTTGAACGACGGATATAAGATAACGGAAACGATAGGTTCCTGTTTTTATCTGATATTCCGGCAGCGTATCCGGTCCGCATGAGGCGGTGCCAAGACCGCGTTGCTTGAAGTCAATATTCAGATAAACACAATCTTCCTCTTCAAGTTCATTCGTGTGCGTAGCCTTGAATAATTGACTGGCGGAAAACCGGCTGACTGAAAATTCCATGTGTTCCGGAGCGACAATCAGCAACCCGGCTTGATCCTGACGTGTGACCGCCGCCCATCTGACCTCAGTGTGGTTGCCGTTCTCCTGCGGCATGATGTATGGAACATACATGTCATCAAGCGAACTTTTAAATTTTCCAGTCCAGACACCGGAACGACGATCCCAGTAATTTTCATACGGTCCAAGCCCGAACCATTCCACGTCAGTCATTGTTGACGGCAATTTCATGCTTACTCCCAGTCGCGGCAGATTGCTTAGTTCTGCTGGAACTTCAAAAATATTTTCCGCCAGAATGACATTGCCCGGGAGAACTGTATAGTTATGTGAATGAGTGATTGCCGGTCCAGCGACATCTTTTTGCGCCTGATGTTTTACGCAGACGCGGCGTTTTTCCGTATCGCAGGAAAATTCCAGCAGTTCCGGTTTGAACTCATTCAGTCCTTGTTTCAGCCATCTGGTCAGGGTTTTTTCACGGTTCGGGAAAAGTTTCAGTCCGTCATTATCGGTTGCCGCGCGCCAGATGTTCAACTGCGGACCCTGTTTTATCAATAGTTCGCCATTCAAAGTAATGTCTGCCAGTCCTTGCGGTTTGCTGAAGTGAATGGTTGAGGCTCCGCATTTTGCTTCCAGGCCGTTAGCGTTGGCAATTAATTCCGGTTGCAACAATTCTCTTGCAGACGACGCGACCATGCCGGAGAATGGCATTTTAAATTCTTCCCAGGCGATTTCATGACCGGCTTGCGCCCACAGACAGTCAGATTTCAGTTTGAATGAAAAGCGGATGAAACATTCCTGTCCGAAACTCATTTCCGGCGGAGCAATGTCCAGTTTTATTTCTTCCGTCTGTCCCGGAGATGTGGAGAGCGATGGCAGATCGCCGCAATCAACGCATTTGCCGTCAACAGTTAATTCCCAGCTTATTCCATACGCTGAAAGGTCGGAGAAATACTGTTTGTTGGTGATTTTGAAACTTCCCGCCGCCAAGTCAATTACTGCGATTTTTAGCGGTTGAGCGAGTTTTTTGAATTCATACATCGCCGGGTGCGGGGTTCGGTCAGGCCAGACCATTCCGTCGGCGCAAAAATTGGCGTCGTTCGGCGTGTCGCCAAAATCTCCGCCGTAAGCCCAATACTCGCGTCCGTTTTTATCTGTTTGCTTGATGCCGTGATCCAGCCATTCCCAAATATAACCGCCTTGCAGTCCGTGATATTTTTCAAAAGCGTCGAAATATTCTTTCAAGTTTCCGTTGCTGTTACCCATGGCGTGGGAATATTCGCACATAATGTACGGACGCGGATCCTGACTGTTTTGCGCCCATTCGATAATCGCGCTTACTGCTGGATACATTGGACAGATAAAATCAGAAAGATGGAGATTGCAGTTATCTTCTTTTGAGATATATCCGGAGCGGGTTGCGCCTTCATAATGCAACAGACGGGACGGGTCGAAATGTCGGATC
>JBAYVM010000342.1:0-3847 GCA_041674645.1 Victivallaceae bacterium
CACTTGTGCCATATGCTTGATGCAGGAATGCCCCATCCCCATGGCAGCATAACGCATCGTCGGTGAGCGCACCACAAGTTCTGAGCCGTACTCATCCTCTTTCTTATTAACTGTCGTGTTGTCTGGAATGGTTGTCAATTTTACTTCAATTGGCGCAAGGGGGTATTTCGACTTGTTATCGGACACTACCAAATCAATTGGCTGAATATCATCAATGGTCATTTCAGCATAGGGAGTAAATCTGTACTCGAATGAAAAGAAAAGCTGGTCGTTGGGTAGTGTTGTTTGCCAAAAATCATCAAATGAAATTTCCGAAAGTGTCGTGTTTGAGTTTGTTCCGTGCTTAATGAAGACGGCGGGAAGTTTATTGTCTCTCATGTAGCAAGCCAGAGCGGCTGGAAAAGACGAATTGAACTGGTTCTTTCCCCATGCATAGGAACTTGAAAAGTCGCGGTTTGAGTTGGTCAAACCGTACAGAGAAGGTTTTTTCTGCATTATATTTTTATGCCTTTGGTTTTTCAGGTATCATCAGCCCGACCAGTGATTATACTGTTATGGATATTATTACTTTTGTAATGTTATCCGTCTAAAATACGCGATTTTGTACTATAAAAGCTGTTCTGGGAATAGCAATCGAATATACCGATATTTTATTAACTCTCGCTATTATTTCCTCGGATAGTGTCAAGCGAGAAAAGTGGTGTAGTTCCCTCGCTCTGAGAGGAGAAGGGCGGTGTAAAATGAAGTTGCTATTCGTACGGACTTTTGATGCGGAGCCAATTTTCGGGCGGTGAAATTGGAGAAAGGTTTCGACGGAGCGAAACCACGCTGGATATTTACTTTTCTTGCGTGTTCGCTGATTGTTTTTGGCTTGGGTTGGTCTGTGCATCCGAATTTCTTGATTAAGCTAAAAAAAACGCGGGAAAGACTTTTGATTTGCCGGACACGTTGTATTGTATATATCGCATAGCTTTATAAGTGCTTTAGAAAAACAGTTTATTTATACGAAGGAGATGGTTTTATCATGAGCGATATTGAAATTAAAAAATTTATGGCTGAACAGCTTAATAATGGTGTTTCGTTGTCGGAAATACAGAAACTGATTGTTGAGAAGTTCAAGCGTAAAATGACTTTTCTGGAAGTGCGGGTGATGGCTTCTGAACTGGAAAATATCGAATGGACGAAGCAGGATCCGGTCAAGCCGGAACCGGCGAAAGAGGAACCAGCAGCGGATGAAGACACTGCCGGCAAGACGGTTGTGGAAGTGAGTAAGCTGGTGCGTCCGGGCGCTGCCGCCAGCGGTTCGGTGAAATTTGCCTCCGGCGCCAGCGCGGAATGGATTCTTGACCAGACTGGACGGCTCGGACTGGAGAACGCTCAGGGGAAACCCACGCCGGAAGATTTGAAAGAATTTCAACAGGAATTGCAGGCGATTTTTTCGCGCGGAAGATAGTTCCCACATATCCGCTCGACTGGTTGCCTTAAAGAGGAGAAGGATATGTTAAAAAATAAATTTGTCAAGTTCGGATTGTTGCCGCTGACTGCGATTGCGTTGCTGTTATTATTTACTTACTGGCTGATAACCAGTTCTTTTTTTCTGCGTAAAGTCGTTCTGCCCATGGTCGGAGATGCCTCCGGAATTGAAATGAGCGCCCAGGAGATAAATCTTTCGCTGTTGCATTCTTCGGTAAAGTTGACCGGCATCCGGGTGGGCAAAGAAAAGTCGCCGCTGGCGGTCGCTGAATCGCTACAAGGCAGTTTTGCATTACGCAAAATATTGTCGGGAAATATCGCTCTGGAAAATGTAATTCTGGAACGCGCTGACATTAAAATTTCCAAAACTGCTGATGGGGTCTGGAATCTTCCGGGACAAGGCAAGGAAAAGTCAAAACTCGACACCACGCCGGAAAAAACAACAGAAAAGAACTCCAGCTCATCTTCAATTGATTTGAATCTGAAGAACATCAAAATTAATAACTCAAGTGTGACGTTGAATATTGCCGGCAGCGGCAAAGAGGTTTCCACGCTGGAAATCAGCAACTTGAATGTCAGCCTGCCAGAACTTCGCAACGGTCAGAGCGGCCGGTTGGAGACGAAAGGCAAGTTGAAAATAACTTCCGGCAATGATATTCGCGTTTCCAATGGCGACTGGAACAGTTCAATTGACTTGGAACTGACGGATAATCTGATGGTGCGAAAACTCACGTTAATGAGCAATATTGCTAATTTGGGTGGTCTGGTCAGCGGGATTACGTTAAAAAACGGCAGTGTGGAGATTGTGGTCAATGCCGCCGGTGACGACAAGTCGTTGACGATAAGAAATATTATGCTGCGGCAGGTGCGCGACGGCAAGCTGTGTTCCAGTGTTCAGGTGAACGGCGGGATTATTTATGAACCTTTTGCCGTTGACGCGGCTATCAATATTGATCCGCTTTCGGAAGACATTTTTAGTATTGTTTATGATTTTGTCGGCGGCGTTAATCCGGGAAGAGTGTTGCTGAAATATTTTGGTCAGGTAAAATATGTTGGTTCCCGGTTGAGCAGTTCCGGCAAGTTGTCGTTGTTGCGCAGCGGCTACGCGGTGGTTGCCGGCAAAAAACTGGAAGTTCCTGCCTTTGAACTGTTGTCAGAGCATGATGTGAAGGTTAATTTCACGGAATCGCGAATATTGCTTAACAAACTTAACGCTGAAATTGTGGGGAATAACCGCCGGCTTGTCAATATGGAACTGAAGAAAAGTTCAGAATTCACCTGGAAAAAAGGCAACAGTAAATTCAAAGGTTTGCCGCCGGAAGTGAGTTTCAATTTTGATAATCTGGATTTGAAAATATTTAAATCAATGTTTTTGCCGGATGATGGTTTTATGCTGAATGGCGGAATCTTGAACGGAAATATTGTTTGCAGCACAGACAATAGCGCCAGCGGTATTTCTTTGAATGGAAATATCGACGGGCAGGGGATTGATGTTAAGATTGGAAGAAATGCTTTAAACGATATTAACTTCACGCAGAGTTTTAACTTGAACTGGTTGCGGTTCAAAGAATTGAAACTGAACAGCATGATTTTAAAATTGAAGCGCGGCGCTGTGGCGTTAGGAAAATTGAACATTAAAGGCCAGTTTAATGTCAATAATAATGCAACAACTGTAAGCTGGTCATTGACCGAGATTAACGACCGGACACTTAAAATGCTACCGTTCCCGGATGATTTGCAACGCGAATTGAACTCAATTTTTTCAAAACTCGATGCGGTTGTAATCGGAATGAATGGCGATGCCGAGCTGGATTTTAAACACAAACGTTTTATCATCAAAAAGTATGAAGTGGAAGCTGTTCAACGCGGCAAAACCGTGATTAGCGCACAATTGAAACCGGTGTCCGTTGCAGATTTTAACGAAATTATCAAGCATTCTGAAGTTAATCTGAAGTTTAATGATTTGCAGGTAAAACAGTTTAATTCGCTGTTGAGCAAGTCGGGAATGATTTTCTATGCGGGCAGCATTACCAGTGATATTGTGCTGGTGTGGAATGGCGACGAAAAGAAGTTTGTCATTAAATATCAGGCGGCGTTAAAGAATTTTGATTTCTCCGCCGCCGGGAAACGTTATCAGGATGTCACGCTGGCGCAGAACGGTTCATGTGTGCTGGTAAAAACATCATCGCTGAGTATCGGCGATACGGTTTCTGAAGTTTCGGTTAAAGGTCAGAAAGCGTTGAATCTTCGCGCTCGCGGACAACTGGATTTTGATAAAGGCGCTGGCGAAATTTCCGGCGATATTGTTGACTTGAATGAACATCTGCTGAATCTGTTCGCGCCGGGCGAATACGGTGAAACCGCCATTAAAGCC
>JBAYVM010000343.1:0-3843 GCA_041674645.1 Victivallaceae bacterium
ACGCGTGGGTCTAATTGGAAGTCGGCGTTTTCTTGATTTTTAATTTCCTTGCTTCCTGCGCAAAGCGTTCCTGTGAGCTTGCGAATGTTCCTGACGGAAGCGTATAAGTTGTAGTACGAGACTGAAAAACGGCATTCAACTGGACAATTTTACTGAGCTCTGGATATTACCCGCAGCTTAAATCACATACAGTAGCGAACATATTCCGGTATTATTGATGACACAAAATTACAAATATGTAATATTTGCGCCCGGGAAATACAATAACCCTCATAAAAGTCACATTTCGGCGGAATTTACAATGGCGTTTTTAGGCGCTGTTGTTTTAACTACATCGCATAAAAGTACTTATGAATTAAAACGAAAACTTGGCATAGGATTAGCTAATATTCTGGCAAGTTTCAAATTTTATGACATAACCAATGAAATGCGAGGTGTTGTGATGCGACAATGTAGATAAACGTAAACGGACAGGAGCGTTAATGAAATGTATGGTTATTTGATATGAAATAATATATTTACAAAACAAAAAAGGTATTAGTATGAAAGAGGGCAGAAGGAAGTATTTACGGTTTTTTATATTTACCGTACTGTTTTTACCGGCAGTAACCGGTGTTTACGGACAAAAAGTCAAGCAGATTCGCTGGAATCAGGATGATGCACAGCGTTACATGGTGTCCAAAGCGTATGAACTGAAATATACCATGGCTTGCGATGTAACGCCGTTCGTGGAAGGCGCGGTCAAGCGTTATAATGTTGAGTCAAAGGTTCAACGGTTAAATTACGCGAAGGAAGGCAAAGAGATTTTGCTGGTCAGCACCGCGCAGGAAATGATGCCGTATATTGACGATATGATTGCGAAGATAGACCGGCCGGGAAAAGCAGATGAATCAGGCTCGGTTATTGCCGGAACAGGCATCAGCCGTTACGCTTATTATCCTAAACACCGGGTAGGCGCCGACATGCTGAAAATCATCAAGAGCAATATTTATCCGGGTGATGGCAGCGCTTACCGGGACGCAAGCGTATCAATGCTTTACTGGAAAACTTCGAAGTCTGACGGCGATGAGATTCTGCGGTGGATTGAGGCTTTGGACAAGCCGGTTCCTCAAACGGCGTTACGCATAAATGTATATGAAGTCCGCGACAGCGATCTCAAGGATATTGGGATTAACTATGTCGCATGGAAGAATGGTCCGGGATTGGATATTTTCAATGTCGGCATGGAAGCAATAGATTTACAGGGATTTGAGCAGGTTTTGAAGGGTTTTGCGTATCAGGGCGCGAATGTTTTGACCAATGCCAACTATGCCTGGGGTGGAATGTTTGTTGCGCCGCAGTTTGACATGAGTTTTGTCCGGTTGTTGAATCAGACCGGTAAAGCCAGAATTGCCAGTTCAGGAAGTTTGACGATTATCAATGATTTTGACAACTCTTACAAAATTAGATTTGCTCCGGACTTTCAGAATATTGTCAAAGATCCGGAAACCGACCAGACAACCGTCAAGCCAAGCGAAGGTTCAAACTTTGAACTGGTGGTAAATTCTCCAGTAATATGTTTTAAAAGTGACGGTAATAAGGTTTCCATGTCTGCGGACGGGCGGCGTTACGATGAGGAACAGGTTTCAAAACTGGACGGAACAATCATGTTTAATTATGTCGTGTCAATGGCCGACCCGGTTGAACGGAATAATTTTGGAGCTGAGCTGCATCAAGGCACTTCTATCAGTTCAAATTTAACGCTTGACGCCGGAACAGAAAAGTTATTGGCAACCTGGAAACAGGAGTATAATGTCGAACAGAATATTGGAGTTCCTTTTCTGAGTGAAATACCAGTATTGAAATATTTGTTCGGTACAACTACCACATTGAAAGCGTCCACTTACTATTTTGTTACAGTTCAGGCGGACTGGATTACAACTGACGCTAAACTGGCTGGCTGGGCAGGAAAACTGCTTACTAATGATATCCTCAAGGCAGAGCAGAAGCCTGCGCCGCTTAAAGTTGGTACCGTCAATCCAGAGAAAGCCGCAGTTGACAAACAGGATACTGCCGCCGCTAATCAGAGCGAACCGCTGTCAGTTGTCCGTTAACATTATAACTAAAAATTAAAAGGATTGAGAAAAATGGATATTGTGAAATCAGTTCTGCTGGCGATTGCAGGACTCTGTCTGGCCAATACTGTCAGCGCCCAGTCCGGTAACATACTTGAGCCGGCCGGTAAGCCAAGAAGCAAAAACATCAACCCAAGCACGCCGTATATTCCAACACAGGTGCAGGCGCAGTTGAGAATGAATCTTGACAGCGCCACGGAACAGGTGCATTTCATTCGCGACAACAATGACCCGTACGTTGTCACCAAAACATATCTGCTCAAGTATGCCGACCCGTATGAAATCAGGCCGTTTATTCTTGATGCTGTCAAGTCGAGACGCGTTGCTGACAATAATACTTCAGTTGAGTGCATCAAATACAACGATGGCGCCGGAATCCTGATTGTTTCCGCTGAAGAATATCGTTTTAAAGATTACAAGAACGGCATGAGCATTGACCAGATAGTAAATCGTCTGGATAAACCGTCAATTACTTCGTCATCCGGTCAAACTACATTTGTTTATTTTCCGAAATATTGGGGATCGCGCGATCTGGCACAGTTGGTAAAGAATGTCGGCGCCAATATAATGGGAGATAATGTTGAACTTGAATGGGGACAGGACCATATTGATTACGATTCGGAATTGAACTGTCTGTTTATGTTCATACCGCGTTACAGTCAGAAGAATATTGAAAGCATGCTCAAGCAGTACGACACTCCTACCTGGGAAGTGGAAATGAAATATTCCGTCTATGAAATCTATGCCGAAAATGACGCTAAAATCGGGGCGGATTTTCAGGCCTGGAAAAACAATGCCGGAGCCAATATATTTTCCGCCGGCACCCGCTACCGGGACAATTGGAGCGCCATGTGGGATGGCGGCGTGTCAAAAAACGGAACCAGCCGCACTAGCTACGTCAACTTCAACCCCAAATGGAATTCGCGTTATTTAGACTTTCTGGCTTCCAAAGGCAAGGCTAAAGTCGTAACTACCGGCAAGCTGGATATTATGAATCAGGCCGAAGGTAAAATCGAATCCCGGACAAACATGTTCAACTTTGAAGGCGGCGAGAAAATCGCAGACAAGATGTTAATCAACGGCGCTATGGTTGCCAGTGGAGATTTTGTGGTGTCGTCCACTGCTCCGGCAGTTGACGGGCAATACCGGATTCTGGCGGTTGACAGTAAAGGCACATCGATCGATGTCGGAGCCGATTTTGCCGGCAAAATAACGGTGGCCAGAATTGTCAATGAACAGATTACTTCATATTACATGAGCATAGCCGACGGCGGCGGAAATTTTGTCAAAAACGGCAGAAATATTGGAAGAACTGCTCAGTGCTTCGCATTCACTCTGGAACAAACCGTCACGCCGACTGGAGGGACTCCGGAATGGGTGGCGCAGACCGAATGGAGCTCCGCGATTGATTTGAAAATCTATAAAGATGTTCAGGTAGAAACCAGGGCTGCTGCGGATAGTTATGGATTCTCAATCAGTCTGATGCCGGTAATTTGCGAAAATTCCACGATTGTCAATATTAATATGATCAATGACAGTTTGACCGGCTGGAATTCAGATGGAACTCCGCGCATTACCCGGAACAGTGAAGTCAATACCAAAGTGATGCTCAGCAATAAAGGCAACACTTTTGTTATTGGCGGTTTGGAAAAACAGACTATTGTCAGCAGCGTTGGCGGCGTGCCTCTGTTGAAAGATCTGCCCTTCTTCGGCTGGATATTCTCCACGG
>JBAYVM010000344.1:0-3840 GCA_041674645.1 Victivallaceae bacterium
GTGCGCCCCGGTTGCCGCCACATGCCATACTCCGGCACGCTGACAACGCCGTCTACACCTTTGCTTTCGAGGATTATTTTGCGCGCGGAACGTCCGCTGTAACCTTGCATAATATCCGGAGCATACAAATTGATAAAGACATTGCGTCCAAAAGCTTTTTTTACTTCCAGCCCCAGATAATCGGCGGTTTTGGCAACTCCGACATCGTTGTAGCGATTAGAATCAAATATCCAGCGGTCAGTTCCGTTTTGCAGATTTAAAAACCAGACATTATCCCGGTTGCGCAGATTGAACGGCGCCAGTTCGGCCGTGTCAAAAGTGACATTATTATTTCCCCAGGCTTTCCTCAAGGCATTGACATCATTGTTATAAATTTCTTTCAGATAATTATGAAAATCTTTCTGCGCGCCAGTGGAATAATCAAACCCGCGGTAATTGACATGCGGAAACCATTGATTGTCCGTTCCGCACATGAGCGTCATGCCGGCTACCGCCTTACCGGCTTCGAATGTTTTCAGATGCGCAACTAACGCTCGCAGCGCTTCAGCTGCACTTTCCCTGAAGCTCTCCGCGCTGTAACTGTGTGCCCAAAAGGCATCCTTGCCATTGTCCATTTTCTTCAATTTACGGGCGGAACTTTTGTCGCCGGCAATTTTATCCCCATCATGATCACGCCATATCCCGTCCGGATGTTCCTCACCCCAACTGCGATATTTTGGAGAAATTCTTACCGACAGCATGATTACCGCATTTTTATCCTGCTGCAACGCTCGTTCGATGCTTTCCTGAACATCCTTAAAATCATATTTTTTCTTTCCTGCCCACCACAATGTTTTGTAAGGGTGTATCCGGACAAAATACCATTTTATTCCAGCGTTAAGCATCGGCTTTATTTCACTATCTTGAGTGGCAACTTCATAGGTGCTGTAAACCAGCGAAGGTATCGGCTTGCCATCAACATGCAATACCGGCAGTCCATTGGAATTTTCCGTTTCAACTTTTACCGGTTCGCGTTTACTCCAATATTCGCGTACCTGCTTCACTGAGAAAACCGGAGCGGTATCCGCCACGGACAGTTCCTGTACAACATTCATTGATATTGGCGGAGCGGAACACAGACTTAAATCATTCCACCACAATTGCTGTCCGGCAGTTCCGCGCAGACCAAGGCGCACTACACCGTCAACCGCCTCCGCCGGCGCTTTAAACCGGACAAAAGCATAATGCCATTTTTCTCCTAGAATTGGAGCAATCAACGGATTCAAAAAGACCTGATTGAAATTTTTTGTCTGTCCGTCCTGGTTGCGAACATTAATGCCAAAAGTCGCCGCGGCGCCAAATTCGGCTTTGCCGGTATGGTAATAGCCGGAAAGGATATATTCTTGGCCGGGTTCAAGTTTGACCGGCGAAGATTGATAACGAACTTCGCCATCACGCACCAGTTTCTCTAATTTCAAACTTGACTTACCATTGCGTGAAATCGTGTCATCGCTGGAAAAAACTCCAGCATTACCGGTTGCGGCATCACTGGAAATTTTATCGCCGCCTTCATGTCCCCAGCCAAGCGTTGATTGAGCAGTATTATCCACCCGTCCCTGCCATTCAACTCCGGACAGCAAATTGGTTATATCGGCAGGAACAATAACTATCGTGTTATAAGTATAATTTGTCAGCAATGGAACCGTCAGAACGCCATTGGCATCCGCGTGATAAAAACCATGCGGACGTCCGGAAAAATTAACCGCATATCCTTGATTCGGCTTAACTTCAAAAACTGCGGTTTTTATTTTCAGGTTGACCGGCTGGTCAGAATGCAGCGCCAACGCCATCCGGTCGCGGGTTATCGACATGCCGACATGCTTGAACAACGCCGCTTTGCCGGGCTTTTCCGGAAATTCAAAAGTTATATTGTCCGTTGGAGCCAAAAAAGGCGACTGGTTGTATATCTTAACATTTTTAATGCCGCTTTCGGCTATGCTTATTCCATAGCCGCCAATGGAAATATCTTCATCCGCAAAAAGTTTTTCCGGACGCTTTACATCGCCAACCAGCTTGCCGTTCAAAAACAACGACAACGTTGTTTCGCTCCAACTCGCAACAATCTTGCACCATTTTCCGTCAGGCATGCTGACTTCACGGTAAACCTGAGCATTTTCATTGCCTGCAACAATCACCCACAAATAAATCTTACCGCCAGCTTTGCAGTTAGCGCCAACGGAAAAACCTGCATAATCCGGTCTGGCCGGTGATTTTATTGAAAAAAATGTTGCGAAAACCGGTTTTCCTGTCTGTTGCTGTTTAGCTGTCAGGTGCGGAAAAATTTCCAGTTCAACCGCTCCGATTTTATCCGGCAGGATTGATCGGCAGGGATATTTCAACACTTTGAATTTTTCCGAGGCCTGAAGACACTGACTGCCACCGGATTCCGCAATTATTCCGGAACCGGAAACCGGAGCAATTTCTTTACCTCCAGCCGTAGCGTTTAAATTCTTTCCGTAATCCGCCTGAAACAAAATTTCCGACCAGGCAGGAAAAAATATTCCCACCACAAAACACAATGTCAACAACTGTTTATGCATATAAAAATAGCCTTAGTTAGTTTAATAATGGAGACGCGCCTGTCCATCATTTAGTATTTAAAGAAGATTTATAAAAAGCCGGACATCGTGTCCGGCTTTATGAGATGAATTAGTAATTGCTCCGGTAATCTGAACTGCGATATTCCGGATCCCAAAATTGGCGGCGGGCATCGCCTAGTGGATCAGATGCGCCGGCATTAAGCCGTCCGGTAAAATTCCAGGATGCGCGTGGTTCCAAAGACGCATGTCCGTCCGTCCACAAAATATTTGCCGCATTATTATGGCGATCATTAATTTGCGCTGAAGTGGTCGCAGTGCCTGGAATATCTGAAGAAATAACCGCATAAGTTATGCCAGTAGTATCACGACGCCAGTTATCAGCCACCATAATTTTGCTGCTGGGCTTACGTGTTTTTTCACTCTTTAAATAATGTTTAGCGCCAGCGCTAGGAGTTTTTTGGTCATAACCTAAATATTTACCGTTATATCCGTAAGTAAGATAAAAATATCTATACCAGTTGGTCGGCACAAACTCAATCCGTGTTGGGCCGATAATATTAGTGCTGTAAATGTCAGGCGAGTTGTCAAAAGACTTGGTTGAGGATGTGCAGAAGAATGGTTTCGACGTTGGTATATACTTAAACATTACCAACGCCGCTGCCCACGGAAATTCCCCAGTATAAGTTGCTGAATTTACAAATCTGACAGGAATGTAGATTCCATTGGAGTCGTTCTGGTAGTATTGCATACCCATGCCAATTTGCTTCAAGTTATTAAGGCAGGTTATTTGCTTTGCTTTTTCCCGCGCTTGATTCAACGCCGGCAGCAACATCGACGCCAATATCGCTATTATGGCGATAACAACGAGGAGTTCAATAAGGGTGAACTTGTTTGCAGTCAACGACTTACGACTTTTTCTGACTTTCATTTCTTCTTCCCTTTCTGTTGTTGGTTTTGTTCTGGCAAGCATCTTTTCTACACTCCTTTTTTTAAGTTGATTGTTTAGTCACTAAAATATTTGGAATCTGTATATGGAGACCTTTCCATTTTTCGCCGCGAATACCATTGATTACCATCCGGCATGCCGCTCTACCCATCTCAAAATGATCAATTTTGCTGTAGGTAAGTTCCGGCATCAGGTTGTTGAAGGTTACTCCTGACGCAAATCCGACAACGCCAAAATCTTTGCCTATTTTAAGTCCATTTTGCATGGCATAACGATAAACTGCCGGCACTATTTCTGTGTATAAGCAGAAAAATA
>JBAYVM010000345.1:0-3801 GCA_041674645.1 Victivallaceae bacterium
ACAGTTTTTCCTATTTGGAAGATGGCACAATGTCGTATCGAGAGGCCTTTTGAATTAAACTTCTACTGGACCAGAATTTACGAAACACCTGAACAAAAAACTTCATATCCACCCCGTCCCAGGCAATCGTCGTAGACTGTTCCGGATTGCGGGTTTTTAAAATTGCCTGATAATATTTTCCCGGTATTTCGTTAAAATTATTCTGGTATTTGCCAGTCATACCTGGAGCTCCTTTATGAAGAAAAAACATCAAGCCGTACGCCAGCGCATAGTTCTGTGCCTTATCAACACCGTAAAACTCTTCATGGCTCATACTTAAAAGCTTGCTTATATCCGCTTTGTCAGCCAGCTGAACAACTTGTTCAACCCGGCGCGTCGGTTCAACCTCTATCCGCTTTCCCTTAGACTCAATTCCTTCAAAAAAAGTCGCATTACCTTCATCAAACCATACTGCCGGATGCTGTTCGCCCGTAGCAAAATAAATATACTGATGAAATCCTTCATGATGAACAACATCAACTATAGCCTCACGCCGTTCGCGAACAGACCCCCAACTTATCGGAGAAACTGCAAGTTCCTTTTTCGCCGCCATCCATACACCGCCGGACCACTCTAAGTCTTTGCCGACATAAGCAATATATTCATTTCTGGAGTCAAAAGCCTTCACCACGCTGACCGCTTTGAGCGGAGTCTTGACCGGATATACAAGCATGAAAAAATTCCGTGACTTCTCCAATCCCTCCTGAAGCTCTTTAATCGTTTTTCTCTCTTTGATATTAGCGGCGATAATGAAATTGTCGCTCTCCAGATACCACCAGCCTTTAAGATTTCTTATATTATTTATGACTCGTTCACGACTGGCAATATACTCGGGCGACCAATCTTTGTTCACTACACCTTTCTTGCTCAGCGAAAGCTTTTTATCCTCATCATCCGCCTTAACCGGCTTGAAGAAAGCAATTGATTCAACACACCGCTCCACTGTCCGGCGGCTTTTCTTATCATTAAATGCTAACGGCAATTTAAAGCTGACAGCGTAATACCGTCCACTGCTTTTTGACGGCGAGACAACATAAACCAGCTCAAATAAATCAACCTTACTAGCTTCAGCGGCATATAAAACCGTTTCACTGGAAGAACTTACTCTCTTCAAACTTTTTCCTGCTTTATCACCATTGCAAAGCAAATATGCAACCCAATCGCTGATTTTCACCTCATCCCAACAGAACGGTTGCTGCAACGCCAGCCACTTATCATAGCTTTCCTTCAACACATAAGTCCGGTCGGCTTGCCTGACCAACACTGGAACAGATTCTGGCGACGGCAACCGGATTTCGTAAACACTGACCGTAAAATCCTCATTCCCATAGCTGCAACTCAATTGACTTTCAAGCCAGAGCTCATCCAGCAGAAAAACCTCCAGTGGTGTCGATTTTCCATTCCTTTGTGACTTAATCTTGTATGATGTCAAAGACTTCGCCGGCTGAGGAATGGCATTTTTAGGCATTTTCACCTTCAGCCCCAACGATGGAATATTAATGGTCTTGCCTGCTTCCAAATAACGTTTTTGGTTAGCCGCAAGGCTGGATGATAACACCACCATTACAGTCAAACTCAGACAAAAATTCCTCAAATATGATTTTAACCAGGTTAATTGTTCCATAACTGCCTTCACGTTTTTCTCGACACATTGTTCACAACCGTTCCAATATCCATCGCGATTACGCAAAATACAAACACGTTTTCAGTAGAGAATTCTGATATTATATCCGGATTTTTCCCAATACATCACAATTTGCCCAAACGGATAAATTTTAAAATAAACATAAAAACAACATTTTTTTTAAGTTTAAGTGTTGACTTTTGGAACAAAATGGAATATAATGGAATGTAATGGAAAACAGCGGAGGGAAAACAAATGCTGTCATTCTGCGGACAAGACAAGTGCTCGGTCGATGCAAACGGCCGGATTAAGCTTAGTCCACGCGTGATTGATGAGTTTACTCAACGTTGCAACGGCGAAGTTATCATGCATTGCCTGCCGGAAGGCGCAATCGCGCTTTATCCGGAAGATGTTTATCTGGAAATGCGCCGGAATGAAACCGCGCCGGTGGAAAAAGCCGCTGGCAGTTTAGTATTCCGCCGTTCTATGAGGCGTTTCGGAGCGTTAAGTTCTCCGGAAAAAATTACCCGTCAGGGCAGAATTACTATTCCAACCGCGTTCCGTCAGTATGCGGGACTGGGACCAAATACAGAAACTTATGTAATCGGGGTTGAAATAGGAGTGGAAATCTGGAATGCAGAACGCTGGTCTGAAGAACTTGAAAGACTAAATGAGCATGCCAGAGAAAAAGGTGAACGTGAGATGGCGGCAGATTTAATGCCGGAAAATAAATATTAACAGTAACGGGAAAGGATGAAGATTATGGTTATCAAGAATGACAAAAAAAACCGGGTTTTGATCTTCGGAGGAATAACTTTGCTTTCTCTCTTACTGATTGGAGCGGCAAAAACCAGTCGCGCCAATATGACTAATGAGGAAACCAGAGAACGCCAGGAAATGACTGCCATTCTGGAGTCATGGACAGGACAAATTACTGAAGACAATCAGACTGAATGGAAAAAAGCGGCAATAACCAATCCGCTATTACTGATTCAAATCAGCGCCACGGAAAACAATTCCAGTCAGTATTAATTAAATTTCCCCTCCTTTTTCCTTTGTTGCGGACGGCCTTCGGACCGTCCGCACTTTTTTTATCATCAGGGTTCAAAATCTTTTTACTGGAACATGACAATAAGGAGCGCCGCCTTTTTTCCGATAATAACTCCGGTGATACTCTTCGCCCGTCCAGAATTTTCCAGCCGGAACAACCTCAGTTGCCGCCTTAATTCCCTTTTTGCCAAGTTCTTCAATCAATTTTTCCGCCATCTTTTTTTGCTCTTCATTGAGATAAAATATTGCTGAACGATACTGGTCGCCAACGTCCGGTCCCTGACGATTAACCTGAGAAGGATCGTGTATTTCGAAGAATAATTTTGCGAGTTTCTCGAAACTGGTCACTGCCGGATCAAAAATCACTTCCACCGCTTCCGCGTGACCAGTCGCATGCGAACACACGTCCTCATAAGTTGGATAGTCTTTTTTGCCGCCAATATAACCGACCGTAGTCATAATAACTCCCGGCGCTTTCTGCAAATAATATTCGACGCCCCAGAAGCAGCCGCCAGCGAATATTGCCCGCCCCAGCTTCGGGTCATCCACTGGAACCAGTTGCAAAGACAAGGAATTAACACAATGCCGCGTGTCTTTAGGCGTTAAATTTTCGCCGTTGAAAACATGTCCGAGATGTCCGCCGCACCTGGCGCATAATATTTCTGTCCGTCTGCCGTCGGAGTCAACCACCCGCTTCACCGCGCCCGGAATTTCATCGTCGAAACTCGGCCAGCCGCAATGCGAATCAAATTTATCGTCCGACCTGTACAGCGACGCGTTGCATTGCCGACAGAGATAAACTCCTCGCTGGTGGCTATTGTAATATTTACCGCTGAACGGAGCTTCTGTTCCCTTCCCGACAATAACATTTTTCTCCTCTGGCGTTAACGGATTAAGCTTCAAATCAACCTTTGACACGTTACCTTGACTGCCTGCAATTGTATTCATTGCCATTCCTCCCAATATTGTTAAGACCAAACACAAAGTTAAATATCTCATGATTGCGCTCCTGATTTAAAATGACCACAATTTAAAAATACACCCGGAATTGTTATTTTTTATCATCTTCCAATTAAATTCTGACAAAA
>JBAYVM010000346.1:0-3770 GCA_041674645.1 Victivallaceae bacterium
CGGAAGTCGCGAAATGGTGGGGCAAAAACCGTATTGGCATTCAAGGAACTGAGGGTTTCGCCGAAGTTCTGACCAATGGCGGCTGGCGCGCGGTAACCAAAGACGGAGTTCAGAGCGGTGAAGGCGTCATGAATTACGACCTCGACATGCCGCCCTACATTCAAGACATGGCAAACTGGCTCAATGATGACGCAAAAGTTCATGAGTGCTGTTTTGCCAATGCCTATATGGGTTTTGAAGCTATGATGGGAATCCTGCGTTCCGCCACCAACGGCGGACAAGTCGCCCTCCCGCTGGCTGACGGCCCCAATGAACTGGAAGCGCTGTTCACCGGAATGTCCGACGCACAAGTTATTGCCAATCCAGTCAATGTGGCTGAATTTATCAAATAATTCAACCGACTTGAGATAACGGAATATTATTAAAACTCCCGGTTTACCCCGGGAGTTTTTTCGTTTAAAAACCGGCCATTGCTCACGACCTGCCCGCGCAGGTCTTCCTCCGTTGAGACCGCTTGGTGTAGCGGGCTCGCTCTGCGAGCCAATTCCCGGCAAAATTTTAAACGTAAAGTAAACACGAAAATACAAAAGTGCGCCAATTACTAACAGCCTGGTGTAGCGGGCTCGCTCTGCGAGCCAATTTCCGGCAAAATTTTAAACGCCAAGAGCGCAAAAAATAAGCTTTTTTAACCACTAACCTGCACTAACAAAACACTAATGAAGAGCGCTGACGATTTATTTTACGCTGTAAAATTAAATCCTCACCACGGATTGTTAAATTGATTACATATCATGCCGTGAATGAAATTTTCGCAGAAAATGAGATTCACTGCATAAATCTTGTTAGTGTTTCCCGTTAGTGTGAGTTAGTGGTGAAGTCTTTACTTTCTCCGCGTGAGATGGTCTTTTATCCGCCGCAGGAGGATTGGAGTGCGGCGCTCCTGTGCCGCTTTGCATTTTCGTGTATTCTTACGCAAAATCTGATGCCGGTTTAGGCTAAACCTGGCGCTACTAAGCGGGCTCGCTCTGCGAGGCCATTCCCGGCAAGATTTTAAACGCAAAGGGCGCAAAGGACGCAAAATATTTCACCGCAGAGGACACTGAATTTTGTTTTAGAACTTTAGAACTTTAGAACTTTAGAACTTTAGAACTTTAGAACTTCAGAACTTGCCGCATTCTCCGCGCCTCTCTCCTGTGCCGCTTTGCTCTTTCGTGTATTCTTACGCAAGTCTGACGCCGGTTTAAGGCTAAACCTGGAACTACTCAAGCAACGAAAACACAAAAACTAAAGCTTGACTCCGAGAACTGCACTTGAATATTTACTTGATTTTCTTCTTGTTTTTATCCAGAACTTCCAAAACTTTTCCGGTAAGAGAATCTATTATTACAGTCATTTCCTTGTCGGTTCCAAGATTGAAAGTCACAGTCCACTTGCCATCTTTGTACTTGGGCCTTACCATTATCTTTCCGTCACGGTTCACCCCTAATTCATATATTGCTTTTTCTCCTATCAAAAAAACAGCTCGTGAACCTATACTGAACCAATCAGATGCTTGATAACCAAATGTTATAGCCTCATCACCAGTTTCTTTTAAGAAATACAAACAATAAACGTTATTATAGCTAAACCAGTTAATCATTTCATACCATCTACTTCCGCTTCCATAACCTGCATGAATTCTACATAAAAAAGACTCTTCATCATGTGTAAAAGATCTGACTTCAGGCAACAAAAAATTGTCATTAATACCTTTATAATAATTATTAATTTTAAACCTAAGTTCTTTTTCGACTAGATTTTGCTTCTGTAAGATATCAACAGTTAACTTTTTCAGATTTGAAATTCGTTCGTCTTTGCCTTGTCCAAATGATTTTTCATTTAGAAGAGTTATTTTCAATAATAAAAAGCTTTTTGTTTGAACCTGCATTACATCATATTCTGCCTTTTTCCACTTCACCCAAATACTGTCACAAGGAATCATCGCATTTTCACCAATAAACAGCCATTTTGCATTATTGGTTGGAGTCCAGTTGGTTGAGAGAACGCGGTTTTGCCAATTCAAAAAAGTTTTAGACGCGAATCCTACCGATAAAATACTTTTATCAAAGACGGTCATTTTTTTCAGCGTTTCAGGCGAAGGCCATTTATAATAATTAAAAACAGTTTTTGGCATGAGATCTTCCAGTTTAGAAAACTGTTTTTCAGGCCCTCCTATAATTTTTGTCCTTCTGCAAGCTTCACAAGCAAATATATTAGGACAATTTATTAAAACAAACAACAGGATGAACCAAGAGATTTTTCTTTTAATATTCATTTTTAAATCCTTTTTAGTTAAGGGGTTTACTCAGTTAGTCATCGGAGTCAGGTATAGTACAAAACTTTAGCTTTTGTGTTTTAATGCAATAGTTCAATAATTGACTGTTTGATTCGTTTGATTTGCTGTTCGTTCATTTTCACCTTTTCAAAGACATAAGCCAATTTCAAAACTATTGCCTTGCTTTTCCTGTTATATCATCAATAAAGATTGTTGTTTCTGTTTTTTCGCCCGGATTGAAAATCACACTCCATTGACCGTTTTCATGCTTGGTTTTAATTTTTTTCTTATCATATTTCAATTTGAGTTTATTGGCTTCCTTGCATGCATAGTATATCGCACACCGAGAAGAAATCTCAAATAATTTTGAATTAAACTGACTTTCAAAATTTATATATATTGGGCTACAGCCTTCATTCTTTAAAAAATAAAAACAAACCATGTTTTTATTATTAAACCAACTAATCATTTCATACCAAGGTACATCCCTTGATGTTCCGTAAGTATTTCCATCCTTTTTCCATGTTCTTAAAACTTCAAAGGGTTCTCCTGTATAATAAATGATTGAGTCGTTATTTAAGGGAATTGATTTGATTTTATCTAAATTAAAACTTTTGTTGATCAAACCGGATATATTTATCTTGATAATATTCCCTTGTTTATCCCAACTATTACCAGTATTTGAAAACACTTCTGCTGCCAGTTTTTTAATATTCTCTATTCGCTCGGCCTGCGAGCCGCCAAATGAATTCTTATCCAATTTGGATATCCTTAGTGTAAAAGTCGAGAATACTTGGCCCATTTGGATATCATAGTTATCTTTCTTCCATTTCCATCGGATAGTGTCATAGCCCCTTGCCTCGCTCTTTATAATTAATATTTTTGCATCCTTAGGAGGATGCCAAGACACGGAAAACACATTATTTACCCAATCCTCTGCCCATTCACAAGGTGCTTTCACGCTCAATACGCTCCTATCCAGAATTTTCATTTTTTTCAACTCATCCGGCGGCGGCCATGTAATAAGAGTACGCACCACCTTCGGCAATAAATCATCCAAACTTTCAATTTTCTTTGAAGGCCGTTCTGAGAAATTTACATCTCCGGGACTGCCTTGGAGAACAAACGAAAAACATAAAAATACTGGCAACGACCAATACCACATTGTTTTGTTTTTCTTAAAAAATACAGATAGTTTTTTCATTTATAAAATTCCTTATCCTACCACAAATTCCAACGCAAAAATGATTTACTTATCGCGGACTGTTCTTTCATCTTATAATCTTTATGTTCTTTAAGCCAGTTGAGACATTTGTCCCGGTCTGCATCGGTATAATTGAACCCGCTTCTTTTTGGGAAATCATCCAATAAATATGATAATGCTATTGCTGAAGAATGGCTCAAACTTGCGGCTTTTGGAATAGCATCATATCCCTTCCAATAAGATTCTTTGCTA
>JBAYVM010000347.1:0-3756 GCA_041674645.1 Victivallaceae bacterium
AACAGTGAAAGTTTTACTTCCGCTTCCAGTTTAAGAATTTTTCCGTTAAGCGCCTCAATTTCGCTGGCAGCCATTTCCCTTATCTCGGCATCATCTTCGTCGAGCATCAACTGATTTTCTTCAATTTCCCGGAGAAAAGATTTCCACCGGTCATAATTTTGAAACAATCGACCTAGTTTTCGATGTTCCTGGAATATTTTTTTTGATTCCGAGGCATTGGCATAGATTGCGGGATCTGAGAGTTTTGTTTCAAGTTCACTGAAGCGTTCCTTGAGATTCTCAATATATCCGGAGATATCGTCTGGAGTCATTGGAGCAGCTCCCTGTTCTGAATAGAAAACGCCTGCTTACAGAACTCATATTAGAATTCCGGAAGCAGGCGTAAATTTGTTTAGTTGGCTGACTTGACGCCGTAACGCTGACGGAATCTTTCAACACGGCCAGCAGTATCAATAAATTTCTGAGTGCCGGTAAAGAACGGATGGCATTTTGCGCAAATACCAACTTTAATTTCCGGACGGGTCGATTTTGTTTCCCATGTTTCACCACACGCGCAAATAATTTTCGCCGCGGTATATTTCGGATGAATATCTTTTTTCATTTTTGCTAAACCTTATTTTTAAGTTATATTTTATTTAGAGTTCAAAATTTAAACTATTTTGGGAATCAAAAGTTCTTGAATATAATCCAGAAGTAACGTTATACAAGAGCTTCTCTCAATAAATTTATAACAAAATAATTTATCTCAACTTAATCAAGGAATCTTGTATGAGCAATAACCGGCCACTTTGGGCGCCATGGCGTATTGATTTCATTCGCGGAACCAAGGAAGAACGGTGCTTTTTATGCGTAAAATCTTCTCATGATCAAGATTCTCCAGAAGAACCGTTGATGATTTACCGTGGCACAACCGCCTTCGTCATTCTCAATCGCTATCCCTACAACTCCGGGCACTTAATGGTTGCCCCCTACCGTCACACCGGCGACATTTCCGAACTGACCTCAGAGGAACGTCTGGAAATAATGAACCTGTGCGTCAGCGCCAAAGAGGTGTTGCAAAAAGTCATGCATCCGGACGCGTTCAACATCGGGTTTAACCTCGGCACTGCGGCTGGCGCCGGACTTGCCGACCATTTACACATGCATATTGTTCCACGCTGGAACGGCGATACCAATTTCATGCCGGTAATCAGTGATACCCGCTGTGTCCCTGAAGCGCTTGAAGCTACTGCCAGGCTGATTTGTCACGCATGGCGGCAGGATTAACCCGCAGGGTTGAATTCTTCGACCAGGGCTTTGAAAACATTCAATATGGCTTTGGTGTCTTCGATATTTCCATCTTTCCCGGCGATTTCCAGTCTGGCGGCAACAACATTGATTTTTTCAGCGCCCAATGTTCCGGCTTCACCTTTCAACAAATGCGCAATAGATTTTATCGAAGTACCGTCGTTCTGCTCAATTGCAATATCCAGTTTCTGCAAATTAACGTTGAGATTCTCTTTAAAATAGGCAATCATTTCTTCAAGCAGCGTTTCATTGCCGGTGAAGTTACTCAACGCATCTTTGCGGTTGAAATTAACTTTGTTCCCAAAATCAATCTTTATCATATTCTGAGTTCCTGACACTTCCTCACTGGCTGTATCCACAGTCACCTCTTTTGTTTTATTTTCATTTTTTAAAATTATTGAATCATTTTTTTCTTCCTTCGCCAGCAAAACAACCAAATACTCTGACAGAGCCATTTCCAATTTATTGCCGGTCAAAGGTTTAAACAGCAAATCATCCATTCCAGCGGCCAGGCAAATCTTCTGTTCCGGCAACATGGCGCTGGCGGTCAGCGCCAGTATCGGCACTTTATCCAATGCATTTTCCGACTCCCATTGCCGGATTTGTCTGGTTGCTTCAATGCCGTCAAGGTTTGGCATCTGCACATCCATCAACACCATATCCCAGCCGCCTTTTTTAAATTTTTCGACTGCCTGCAATCCATCGGAAGCAATTTCAATTTCGCAACCGTCCTGAGTCAAAAAATTCAAGGCTATTTTCTGATTGATAATGCTATCTTCGGCAACAAGTACTTTAGGAGCCCGACGCCAATTCAAAACAACTTTTTCATTTACGACCGCGACCTCATTGTCAGCCGCCAATTCCAAAGGCAGAGAAACCGTAAAGCAACTGCCTTCGCCAACTTTACTGTCAACGGTAATATCTCCGCCCAGCTTATTGATTAACTGTTTACATACCGCCAAGCCAATTCCGACACCGCTGTGTTTCCTGGAAAACGATGAATCCAGCTGAACAAAATGGTCAAATATTTTATTCAATTTATCTTCAGGAATTCCCATTCCAGTATCTTTAATTTTAATTATCAGTTTGAACATACTGTCTGAAAAAAAATCCCCTGAAGCTTCAACCGAAACTCCGCCCTGGTCAGTAAATTTCAATGCGTTTACAAGCAAATTCGTAATGATTTGTTTAATTCTCAACGGGTCACTGACAACAACTTCGGGAATATTTTCCGCATACTCGAGATTCAAACAAAGTTTCTTGTCTTTCGCCTGGTTTTTTACCGAGTTAATAATAGCCTCAAATATTGATTTAAGCTTGAATCCAACGTTTTCAACCGTAAAATCACCGGATTGAATTGCGGGAAAATTCAACAAGTCATCAATCAATGAACGCAACAGCTCGCCGGAGGCCAGAATATCATCCACGCATTCCTTCTGCGATTCATTCAAATCCATTTTTGCAAGCACCTGCGTCATGCCGATAATACCATTAAGCGGCGTTCTAATATCATGGCTGATATTGGCCATAAATTGATTTTTGTGCATAGTAGCGCGTTCCGCCAGGCTGGCATGTCTCTTGGTTTCCTCAGTCGAATCCGTCAACTTTTGACTAATCGCTTTAAAGCTGGCAGTTTGTTCTTCAATCTTTGAGGTTAGACTGACGTTCAATTCACCAAGTTTATGATAAGCCTCTTGAAGCCGGTCAAACATGGTCTTAAAAGCTACAGATAAATTTGCCACTTCATCATTGCCGCGAAAAACTGGAATTGCCACACCTCTGTTTCCGGCAGCAATATTCTCCGCGGCAAGGGTTAAAACGCTTATTTTCTTCGTCAAGATACCGATTATCACCGCAACCACAATGCTAATCATAACAAAAGTAATACCGGAAAATATCCAAAAATTGAACAACATCTGCCGGGCGCGGGCTTTCAGTTGCGAATCAGCAGAATAAATACCTGAAATGACGTATTGAGAAGAATTTTCCGGATTAAGGTATAATTTTTGCAGAACAAAAATGTTTTCGTTGAACATTCCGTCAAAGAATTCATTGTTTTCGCCCGCATTACGCTGCTGGCTGGCAATATCATCAATCATTGCTTCCAGGCCGGGAAAATCATTTTGCAACAACAGTTGATTGCTGAATTCAAACGCAAACTCTTTATCACGGTCAGCCGTATTCAACAAATAATAGCCTTTCCGGTTGCAGATAAAAGAGTTGGGATCTTCATCACCATCAACTCTGGAGAGAAAATGGCTGGATATTTTAGAAAAGTCCACGTTTGCTACCAGCATACCAGCCAGCTTATCAGCTTCATCAAACAACGGGATGCCAATCGCGATTAATGGTTCGTAGGGTTTGGCGAGTTTATTATTTTCTTTTTTCAGCTCAACTTCTGAAAAATAAAATTGTCCTTTTTTTAGTCTTACACCTTCTCGCAAATAACGCTTCCAGTCTTCCGCGCCT
>JBAYVM010000348.1:0-3752 GCA_041674645.1 Victivallaceae bacterium
ATGATGCCGTAGCCACAATCTTTAAAATTCTAGTATTACGCTGTAAGTCTGAAGTAACCGAGTATTCATTGCCTCCTTGCGGAAACTTTTGATGGACACGAGCAGACACTTCTTTTTTGACTTTGCGACTGGTAATAATTTCTTTATAGTCGTTAACCAGCCTTGTGCTTAAATCAAGATCCTGCGCTCTGGATGCGGTAGTCGCGTTGTGATTCTCGTTTGACTCCAATGCATAAATAGTTGTTGAAGATTCATATACAGGACGTAATACCCATTTACTCAAACTCCAGCCGGCAAAGCCGCCTAATAAAGCACAAATCAAGAGTATGCTCCAATACTTCATCAATACTCGCATGATACTCTGCACATCTATATCAAACTTAAATTCATCCATAAAAACCCTCATCTACTTGCCAATAGTAATTTAAAAGAATAGTAATAACTGAAAAATCTTTCTTAAAATACTCCTATATTCATAAAAAACAATCATTCGTTACCCCCAAAATATAGTTCCTCAATGGTTAATTTATTACGTGCTAACCGCGCAAACCATTTTCTTAATTTGTTTTCCCATCAAGCAAACGTGAAATTTGTTTTTTTTTGAATACTTAGTTTGCTAAATAATATTTATGCTTTAGGTTATTTCTTTCTTTAAAAACAGCGTTTTTTATTATTTTAATGTAAGGGAAGGTTTTTATTCAATGGACGCAAACGAAACGTACAGTAAAAATGATTTTTCATTTAATATTTTTGAATTCATCAAGTATTATTATTCCAATAAAACTATAATAATTATTTCTATCGTCTGTATGGCATTATTGGGTTACTTTATCGCCGAAAAATTCTTCTCCCCAACCTACAGCGCTTCTATTGAGGTTGAAATCAATTCTACTGGAATTGAAACAGGAAAAAACCCGGATGGAACAGCATTTTCTCCAAATCAGCTAATTGCCCCAATCGTCATGGAAAAAACCTGCATCGCTGTCAATAAATTATTCAATACTGACAAATTCAAAAATATGAACCAGTACATAAGCGTAGAGCCAGTGATTCCCTGGTTGATAATGAACCAAAAGGCGCTGGCGGAAAAAAACAAGCAAGACTTCACCTACAATCCGGTAAAATGGAAAATATCATTTACTATTAACCAAAAAGATCAGAATAAGTTTTCCAAGCCAGAGATAATGCGTTATTTGGAAGAGTTAGTTGCCAATTATAAGCTTGATTATATTAATCGTTACTGCAAAGCTCAAATTGCAGCTATTGCAGTAGCTGAACGTCTTGCAACTGCACCACTTGGTCCTCGTGAAAAAGTCATGTGCCTTGAAGATTTTTCTAATTCCGTAATTAATGCCATCAAGACAACTGCGCCTAAATCCGGTTATGTCTCCAAAGACGGGAAGTCATTTAATATGGTTGAGAGCTACCTGATAAATTTAAACAAAAACTCAATGCCTAAGTTGCTTAGCGCAGCTACCAGACTAATGATTGTTCCTTATCCGGAAATCTATATCATGGAACTGGAAGATCGCCATCGGAACTTTCAACTGCAGGCAAAAATGGCGGCAGCAGAAGCAATGGCGGCAGAAAAATTACTGAATGAAATGCAAAAAAGCAAAACCATGGGTGGTACAGAGGTCAATCTTCGTGGAGCTGAAGTGAAATTCGACGGCAGTTTGATTGACTATGTAAAAAAATCAGATATGCAACTACTACTGATTCAGAAAGCATTGCTTTCAAGAGCAGAAGAAGGAAAGTTTATCGTTCAATCTGAAGATGTATTAAGAATGATTAAGGAGTTCAGTGACACTCGAGAATCAGCAGAAAGAAAAAAACAGGAAACTGATTTAAATAAAAGTATAAACCAAACTATCAATGAAGTCATTTATTTGAGCAATATCGCCAATCATGTTTATAGCGAATATGCTTCTCAAATCAGTGGCAGCGCTATCACTATCACTGACAGATTACCAGTCACTGGCGAATATAAAACCATGTTAAAAATTATTCTGGCAATGATATTGATTCCTGTTCTGCTTACTGCATTTCTAGCATTCTCCGACCAATGGCTCAAAAACAAACATTAATTGATGCGTTAAAAAAGGCTTAATCGACTTGCAGTAAATTTTAGTCTTTCTTACTGCTCTGTTTGTGCTTGACTGCGATAACAGTCATAACGCCAGGGCAGGTCTTCTTTCAACAAAAACATTCCGCCATTACGCAAAATACCACCGTTGTGGATAAATTCGGCGATAGCGCGTTGCATTCCGGTTGTATGCGGAACGGTATCAATGCCGTTTTTTTGAGCTTCCGGTCCGAACACCCGGTAAATTGCTTCAGACTCTCCGCTAAACGGGAATAAATATCCGGCGTGCTGAAACAGTAGCAGATTAGAGTCGGGTCTGAGAATTTGTTCAAACTGATTATCCAACAGCCATGATTCGCAGAAAAATGCTTTGAATTCATCCTTGGGAAAATATTTACGGAAAAATTTATATGCCTGGCTGATTGAATCAGCACACATCTCTATAGTCATCGGTCCGATTGCCGGAATATGAATATTCAGCGCCGGGCTATTTTTTTTAAGTGCCTTACGCCATTCATTCAATTCAAGTTGGATTTTTTTGGGTGAAGCATAACCTTCGGCTGAAATCGGATTGCCGCTGGCAACATTACGAATTTCAGTATATTCAGAAATCCAATGACCTGTTTCATCCCAAACGTCGCCGATACCGTCAATTAAACCATTGGCATTATATCTAATCCCGCATCCTGACAACATTTTCACCCGTCCGCTTTTTACGTTGCGGAAGACATGAATATCATCGTGAATATGAAACTTATTCTGAAACTGCAGCCGTCCAAGCCGGAATAATTCTCCGCGGATATGTCCCTGCATCCAACCCAATATCCGTCTGGTGATACCGGTAATATTCAGTTCACTGCTATACTGAGTCACCCATACAGACAAGTCAGAGAGGGTATCTTCCATTACGTTTTCCGGCAACTGGTGTTTCTGATAAAATTTTACTGCGTCCGGATAACCAGCCAGCACTAGCAATAGAAAAAATACGCCGTAAGTTTTTGGCAGTAATTGATCAAGTTCCGGCATCAGATTAATTTTTTCTCTTCCGCCAGGCAGACAGTAAATCATCCGGTAGCAATGCCAGAGTAAACGCGCCGCAAAATTATCGTTTGAAAATTTTATTTTCAAGGCCACTACTTGAGTTATTTCATCGTCAGTCAGACCGCCGAGTTTAGCATATTTCCGGATGAAAATATCTTGTAGAAACGGCATTCCGATAACGCCGGGGAACGTTTTTTCTGACTCATCCCAATCGGCGAACAATTTTTCAGCATTTTCTTCAGTTATTGCCAGCTTGACGGCAATTTCCTCAATATTCATTTACTTTTCATTCTCCAACATTTCCAGTACCATTCCAGTAAAAAACAAGATACCGTTCCTGATGGCCGCGTCATTAAAGTTAAATTTCGGATTGTGTATTGCCGGGCAGTCACTACCAATGCCAAGATAACAGAAAACACCTGGATAAGCCCGCAAGTAATATGAAAAATCTTCAGCGCCCATTGATGCACGGGGAAGCTCAAACCACAAATCATTGCCTAAATATTTCTCCGTGACTTTTCTGGACATGGCGACACAGGCAGAATCATTGACCGTCGGAATATAGGGCAGATTGTAACTGAATTCATACGTTGCTCCGGCGGCATGACAAATGCCTCCAACTATG
>JBAYVM010000349.1:0-3750 GCA_041674645.1 Victivallaceae bacterium
CGTGTCGCTATTCCTAAAGAATGGCGGCGGCGTGACGGCGAGACCAGGCTTATTCTTTTTCCGGGCAGGGACAAGGATTTGCTTCTTTTTCCATTCGAATCGTTCCGGGATTTTTTGCATAAAGCGCGGAAAGTTTCGTTTGCCAATCGCATGGCGCAGGAAGCATTGGCGAGAATCGGCGCCCGGGCGCGGGATTGCCGCTGTGACAAGCAGGGGCGGATAACCGTGGACAAGGATTTACTGGCGAAAGCCGAGGTCAAAGGTCAACTGAAGATGATTGGAGCAATGACTCATATTAAGATTTGCGCTCCGGGCAATTGGCAGGAACAGCCTTTAGGCGATGATGTTTATCTGGATGAGGTCCAGAAGATTAGTGAAAACGACGATGACTTCATGCGGACGTTCATGGAAACGTTTGGTAAGTCAACATGAAAAATGACGGGTTGATTACAGAAAACAGATTCACTCACATTCCGGTACTTTCCCGGGAGGTGCTTGAATATTTGGCGGTCGGTGATGGTCCGGTGCGGGTAATAGACGGCACCTTAGGCAGCGGCGGCCATAGTTGTTTGATATTGAAGGCGAACCGGCAGGCGGAATTGCTGGGGATAGATCGCGATGGCGACGCTCTTATCAGAGCCGGGAAAGTTCTCGAATTCGCCGCCGACCGTATCCTGCTCATGAGAGGTAATTTCAGTGATCTGGCGGACCTGGCAGCTGAGGCTGGGTGGGCTTCAGCTGACGCGGTACTGCTGGATATCGGGGTGTCGTCACCGCAGATTGATGATCCGCGGCGTGGCTTCTCCCTGAGAATGGATGGCCCGTTGGATATGCGTATGGACACGCGTTCCCCCAGCACCGCCAGCCGTATTTTGAATTATGAATCAGAAGCGGAACTGGGACGGATTTTTTATGAGTTTGGCGAAGTCAAAGCCAGTCGCAAGTTGGCCAGGGCAATAGTTGAACGCCGTGCGGAGAAACCGTTTACCATGACGTTAGAGTTCGCTGATTTTTGTGAACAGATATTGGGACGCAGTCGGCCGGGCAAGTTACCGACGCCGACGCAATGTTTTCAAGCGTTGCGGATAGCGGTGAATGATGAACTCGGCGAGTTGCGCCGGGGATTAGAGGCGGCAGTTTCGATTCTGGCTCCGGGAGGTCGTTTGGCGGTAATTTGTTTTCATTCGCTGGAAGACCGCATTGTCAAGAATTTTTTTCGAGACCAGGCGAGAGAATGCATTTGTCCGCCGGGTTTTCCCGTATGTATTTGTCATCACCAAGCTGTGTTGAAGGTAATTACGACGCGACCGGTAACGGCGCAGGAAGATGAGTTGAGAGAAAATCGCAGGTCGGCATCCGCGAAACTAAGAGTAGCCGAAAAACTTTAAACTAAAAAACAGGAAAGCTAAAATCTTTAAGAAGAGGCTTCATTATGAATATACAAGTAAGAAATTTGAACAGCAGGAAGACACGCAGTCGTAATACATCAAAGGGGTCACTCGGAGTCAAAATCTGGGTGGTGTTTAATATTATTATCATGCTTGGCGCAATCTTTCTGATTGCCAATTACCGTATTTCACTCAATCAGGGAATCTCCAATATTGAACGTGAAACCATTATGGTGAAGAGTAGAATGCACGAACTCGACCGGGAAGTTGAGGCATTGAGAATAAAACGGGAAAAGCTTGCCAGCTGGCAGCATATTCGTACCCGGATTGCGGATCTCCGGCTCAATTTACGGATGCCTGAGCCATACCAAGTGCAGCAACTGGTACTTGATGACAGTGGCAATGAGGCTGATAACCGTAATGAAAATGGCAAAAAAATCGTTTTATCCCAACGATAAATCTTGCCTTTTTAAGGAATTGAAAACGCATGTTAACCAGTAATGATGCGATTAAGGTAAGAGTTAAAGTCGTAGCGCTTATTTCTCTATTGGTTTTTGGTTTCTTAGCGATAACCTTGTACAATGTGCAAATTGCACGGCATGAAGAACTTTACAGAAAAGCCAGGCATCAATATACCACTCAAACTACCACCACCGGCAAGCGAGGCGAGATTTTTGACATCAAAGGCAATATGCTTGTCGGCAATATTCCATGCGAAGACATTGTTGTCGATCCGCAAATTGTTGGAGATGCCGCTTCCTGCCAGAAAATTGCGACGATGTTTGCTAAATATCTTAAGCTCGATTATAAAGAAGTTTATGAACGGTTGATGACTAAAACCAGAACTGTAAAGTCAAAAGATGATTCGGAAGAGGAAAGGAAAATTCGCTATGCGGTGATTGCCAAGCAGGTGTCGTTGGAAGATGCCCGCAAATTGAAGCAGATAGTTAAAGTAAACCGTTTCAAGGGAATAGTTTTCAAAGAAACGTATATGCGTTATTATCCGAAGAATCGTTTACTGGCGAACATTCTTGGGTTTACCAGTCTTGATCATGACCGGGAAAGAGCAATCATTGGGGTGGAAAAGTTTTTCAATAAGCAAATCGCGTCATCAAGTTCGGTGAAGCGTTACGAACGTTCTCGTGACGGGAAGCCTTTGTCCTACGGGTTTTCAGAAGAAGAAAAGGCCAGGGCAGGATACAATATCTATCTTACCATCAGTGAACCCATTCAATCCATTCTCGAAGAGGAATTGGATAAATTGATGGTAAAATGGCGCCCGCGCGCTGCTTATGCCGTGCTGGTGGATCCGAAGACCGGCAATATTTTGGCCATCGCTCAGCGTCCGAGTTTTAATCCAAACGAGCGAAGTAATATCCACCCTGACGCCTGGCGAATCAGAATCACGGAGGATGTTTTTGATCCAGGTTCGAGCATGAAGCCGGTTGCCATTGGTGGAGCGTTGGATTACGGCGTGGTTACGCCAACCAGCCGGTTTGACTGTGAAAACGGGCACTGGTTTTATGCTGGAAAAATCTTGCGGGATGCACATCCGATGCAAATACTGACAGTTTCGGAGATTGTTCAGAAATCCAGTAATATCGGCACCGCAAAAATTGCTTTGCAAATGGGACCGGCGCGTTTAAATCGCGTATTGCGCAAATTCGGTTTCGGCAGTCGCACTGGAATTCCGCTTAAACCGGAAACAAAAGGTTTATTCCGCCCTTTAAACCGGTGGGATTCGCTGTCGATAACCCGTTTCCCGATTGGACAGGGGATTGGAGTTTCTCCGGTACAACTGGTGCGGGCATACTGTGCGCTGGCCGATCACGGCAGATTGAGAAAATTACGGCTGTGGGATCGCGTGGCAGATCCTGAAAGCGGCATTGTCATCAACAACCCGATAGAAGCTCCGGAACAATTGTTTCACCGTGCTGACACCTGGGATAAAATTGTTGATATGATGGCGTTAGTAACAGAAGAAGGTGGAACCGCAATCCATGCCGGCATTCCCGGTTACCGGGTCGCCGGCAAAACCGGAACCAGCCAGAAGTTTGTCAATGGCGCATATTCTCATTCTCAATTTTTTGCGACATTCATCGGCTTTGTTCCGGCGAAAGACCCCGCACTAGTGCTGCTGGTTACGGCTGATGAGCCGAAGGGCGGACATTACGGTGGAACCGTTGCCGCTCCCACATTCCGGGAAATCGCGGTGCGAACGCTGCGTTATATGGATATAAAGCCTGATCCGGTATTACTGGAGGCAGCCAGCAAAAAGAAAGGTAAAAAAGTTGAATATGACATCCGTGATTAAAAAAGGTGAAAAATTGCATTTTATCGGTATCGGCGGCATCGGCATGAG